>DATFCC010000191.1:0-4157 GCA_035253505.1 Hyphomicrobiaceae bacterium | reverse complement strand
TCCGTTCCTCCCATTACGCTGACGGAGGAGGAGAAGGCGTTCCTGGACGGGCCGACCACCGAGTTGTGCCGCATGGTCAACGACTGGACCATCCGCCACAACGACAAGGAGGTTCCGGAGGAAGTCTGGGCGTTCGTCAAGAAGCACGGCTTCCTCGGCATGCTCATCTCCAAGGAGCACGGGGGGCTCGGCTTCTCGCCGCAGGCCCAATCGCTGATCCTCGGCCGCATCGCTTCGCGCTCGCCGGACACTGTGACCATTGTCATGGTGCCGAACTCGCTGGGACCGGGCGAGCTGATCGAGAAGTACGGCACGCCCGAGCAGAAGGACTACTACCTTCCCCGCCTGGCGAAGGGCCAGGAAGTGCCGTGCTTTGCCCTTACCGGTCCAACCTCCGGATCGGACGCCGCCACCATGCGTGACGTCGGCTACGTGACGAAGGGGCGGCATGGCGGCAAGGAGGTCGTCGGCGTCCGCCTGTCGTGGGAGAAGCGCTACATCACGCTGGCGCCCAAGGCGACCCTGGTCGGCCTCGCCTTCCGGCTGTTCGACCCGGAGAACCTGCTGGGACGCGGCGAAGACATCGGCATCACCGTGGCGCTGCTGCCCGCGGACCACCCAGGTGTCGAGATCGGCCGCCGGCACCTGCCGAGCGGCGCCGCGTTCCCCAACGGTCCAATCTGGGGCCGCGACGTCTTCATCCCCGTGGATTGGGTGATCGGCGGCGAGAAGATGGTCGGGCAGGGCTGGCGCATGCTCATGGAGTGCCTGGCCGCCGGCCGCTCGATCTCGCTGCCGTCCTCGTCGGCCGCCGGCGCCAAGTCGATGCTGCGCAACACCACGGCTTATGCGCGCATCCGCAAGCAATTCGACCTGCCGATCGGCAAGATGGAGGGCCTGGAGGAGCCGCTCGCACGCATGGTGCAGGAGGCCTACGTGATCGAAGCGGCGCGCGGGGTCACGGCGTCGATGGTGAGCCGCGGCGAGAAGCCGTCGGTGCTGTCTGCGATCATGAAGTACCAGACGACCGAGCGCATGCGCCGGTGCCTCAACGATGCCATGGACCTGCACGGCGGCCGCGGCATCTGCGATGGCCAGAGCAACTATCTGATGTCGGCCTATCAGTCGATGCCGGTGGCCATCACGGTCGAGGGCGCCAACATCCTGACGCGCTCGCTCATCACGTTCGCGCAGGGCGCGCTGCGCTCGCACCCCTATCTCTACCAGGAGATTCAGGCCTGCCAGGATGCCGACGAGGAGCGCGGCCTTGCCCAGTTCGACCGGGCATTCGGCAGCCACGTCTCGTTCTCCCTCTCCAACACGTTCGGGGCGTTCTTCCACAACATCACGTTCGGCCTCTTCAGCCACGTTCCGGAGAAGGCCTACGGGACGGCCGAGTGGTACCGCCAGCTCTGGCGCGCCTCGCGCAACTTCGCCTTTGTCGCCGACCTGACGGTGGCAGTTCTCGGCGGCGGGCTCAAAACCAAGCAGAAGCTCACCGGGCGCCTCGCCGATGCGCTTTCCGAGCTCTACCTGCTGTGCTGCGTGCTGAAGCGCTATGAGGACGACGGCAAACCCGCCAACGACCGCTTCATCGTGTCGCTGGCAGCGCAGAACGGCCTATACCGGTTCCAGGAGGCGCTGCGCGGGACCATCGACAACTTCCCCGTTGCTCCTGTGCGCTGGCTGATGCGCGCGGTGGTGTTTCCGCTGGGCGCCCATTACAAGCCGGCGCCTGACTGGCTGGGTCACAAGGTGGTCGAGCTGGTGCTCGCCCCCGGCGAGGTGCGCGACCGCCTCACCCGCTTCATCTACGTCACGCACGATCCCAACGACCCCATCGGTCTCCTCGAAGCGACGCTCGCCAAGGTCGTGGCTGCCGAGGCCGTCGAGAAGAAGCTCGACCGTGCGGTGCGCGCCGGCCAGGTGCGCCGCGTGCATGGCACCGATTGGATCGGTGACGCTGCCAGGCTCAACGTCATCACGGACGGCGAGGCCAAGCTGCTGCGGGAGGTGGAGGAGCTCACGCAGCGCGTGATCGCCGTCGATCACTTCGATCCGGCGGAGGTGAAGCCGCACTACATGACGGCGGGGCATAACGCGCGGGCCATGCAGAGCGCCGCGGCAGAGTGAGGTCGAGTGCCATGTTCGATATGAACGCGTTGCGGGATTGGCGATTCTCGGTCGACATGCAGGGCATCGCCTGGGCGGTTTTCGACCGGGAGGGTGAGAGCCAGAATTCGCTGGGGCGGCGGCCCCTGGAGGAGCTGGCGATGATCATCGAGCGCGTCGAGCAAGGCGCGCGCGACCAGTCCATCCGTGGCCTGGTGTTCATCTCGGGCAAGGAGAAGGGGTTCATCGTCGGCGCCGACGTGCGCGAGTTCGAGCAGCTCACCGACGAGCGGCAAGTCGTCGACAGCGTGCTGCAGGTCAACGGCTATCTGGATCGCCTCGAGCGGCTGCCGATCCCGGTGGTGTGCTGCATCCACGGGTTCTGTCTAGGCGGCGGGTTGGAGCTGGCGCTCGCCTGCCACTGGCGCATCGCCACGCGCGACGATGCCACGCGCATCGGCTTTCCCGAGGTGAAGCTGGGCCTGTTTCCCGGTTTCAACGGCACGGCACGCTCGATCCGCCAGGCCGGTGCGCTGTCGGCCATGCCGCTCATGCTGACGGGGTCCTTCATCCGCGCCGGGGCCGCGCGCGGCATGGGCCTCATCGACGAGCTGGTCCCGAGCCCGCTCAATCTGCCATGGGCAGCGCGCAAGGCCATCGACCGCAAGCGCAAATCCAAGCCGGCCGGCGGCTGGCGCGGCTTGCTGCGGCTATCGCCGGCGCGCGGGCTGCTGTCAAAGAAGTTCCGCACGGAGACGGCCAAGAAGGTGCGCGAGGACCATTACCCCGCCCCCTTCCGCCTGATCGACCTGTTCGAGACCCACGGCGGCAACCTGGACGGCATGAAGGTTGCCGAGACGCGGGCCTTTGCGCCGCTGATGGTCGGCGATACGTCCAAGAACCTGCGCCGCGTGTTCAAGCTTTCCGAGATGATGAAGGCTCAGGCACCCAAGAACCTCGCCTTCAAGCCGCTGCGCGTGCACGTGATCGGCGCCGGCGTGATGGGCGCCGACATCGCCGGCTGGTGCGTTGCCTCCGGCATGGAGGTGTCGCTGCAGGACATGAATGCCGAGCAGATCACCAAGGGCATCGCCGCGCAGAAGAAGCTGTTCGCGCGCAAGTTCCGCACCAAACCATTGCGCGACGCCGCCATGGCCCGCCTCATCGCCGACCCGAAGGGCGAGCACATCCCGCGCGCCGACGTGGTAATCGAGGCCATCGTCGAGAGAGTCGAGGCCAAGCAGAACCTCTTCAAGTCCATCGAAGGGAAGCTGAAGCCGGGCGCGGTGCTCGCCACCAACACCTCCTCCATCATGATCGAGGACATTGCCGCCCCGCTGGCCGATCCCGGCCGGCTGATCGGCATCCATTTCTTCAATCCGGTGGCGCAGCTTCCCCTGGTGGAGGTCATCAGGGGTGCGCAGACGCGGCAGGAGGAGGTCGACAAGGGCTGCCTGTTCGTGACGGCCATCGACAAGTTCCCGCTGATCGTCAAGAGCAGCCCGGGCTTCGTCGTCAACCGCGTGCTGGCGCCCTACATGATGGGTGCCATGCAGCGGCTCGAGCGCGGCGAGACGCGGGAGAAAATCGACGAGGCGGCGCGCGCCTTCGGCATGCCCATGGGACCGATCGAGCTCGCCGACACTGTCGGTCTGGACGTGTGCGCCCACGTCGGCAAGATCCTGAAGATCGCGCCCTCAGGCCCCAACAGGCTCGACGAGATGGTGGCTGCCGGCAAGCTCGGCAAGAAGTCGGGCGAGGGCTTCTACGTCTGGAAGGACGGCAAGCCCGAGAAGACCGAGCCCGAGAAGCCCTACGAGAAGTTCGAGCTGGAGCGGCTGGGGCGCGAGCTGGTGGAACCCCTGATCCGCGAATGCGAACGCTGCCGCGACGAGCGCATCGTGGAGAACGCGGATTTCGTCGATGCCGGCGTGATCTTCGGCACGGGTTTCGCGCCTTTCCGCGGCGGTCCGCTGCACTTCCTAGCCAACGAGCACAGGCAGCTCGAAAGCAACCCCAACGTCGAGGTGCTGCGCCGCCCTGCG
>DATFCC010000190.1:0-5089 GCA_035253505.1 Hyphomicrobiaceae bacterium | reverse complement strand
CGCAATAGGCTCCGCTCACGCCGTGAGCTGCTCCAGTTCGTGCAGAATCGCGGCGCCCATCTCGGCAGTGCCGACCTTGCGCATGTTGGGCTGCATGATGTCGCCGGTGCGCAGGCCGCGCTCCAGCGTGCCGGCGATGGCCTTGTCGATCAGGTCGGCCTCCTTGGCGAGCCCGTAGGAGTAGCGCAGCGCCATGCCGTAGCTGGCGATCGCCGCGATCGGATTGGCAAGGCCCTGGCCGGCGATGTCGGGCGCGGAGCCGTGCACCGGCTCGTACAGTGCCTTGCGCGCCCCGGTGCGCGAGTCCGGCGCGCCGAGCGAAGCGGAAGGCAGCATGCCGATCGATCCCGTCAGCATGGCGGCCTGGTCCGACAGCATGTCGCCGAACAGGTTATCGGTCACGATCACGTCGAACTGCTTGGGGTTGCGCACGAGCTGCATGGCGCAGGCGTCGGCCAGGATGTGCTGCAGCTCCACGTCCTTGGCCTCGCGCGCATGCGTGGCGGTGACCACCTCGTTCCACAGCACGCCCGTCTTCATGACGTTGCGCTTCTCCGCCGAATGCACCTTATTGCGCCGCTTGCGCGCCAGATCGAAGGCGACGCGGGCGATGCGCTCGATCTCGTGCGTGGTGTAGACGGTCGTATCCACCGCGCGCTTCTCGCCGTTCTCCAGCGTCACGACCTCCTTGGGCTCGCCGAAGTAAGTGCCGCCCGTGAGCTCGCGCAGGATGAGGATGTCGAGGCCCTCGATGAGCTCGCGCCGGAGCGAGGAGGCCTCGGCCAGCGCCCCGTAGCAGATGGCCGGCCGCAGGTTGGCGAAAAGGTCGAGGTCTTTCCGGAGCTTGAGCAGGCCGGCCTCGGGGCGGATGCCGAACGGCACCTTGTCCCATTTCGGCCCGCCGACGGCGCCGAACACGATGGCATCGGCGGCCTGCGCCTTGGCCAGCGCCTCCTGGGTCAGCGGCACGCCGTGCTTGTCGATCGAGCCGCCGCCCACCAGGGCGGTGTCGGTCTTGAACTGTACCCTCCCCTTCTTGTTGAAGAAGGCGACGACCCGCTCGACCTCGGCCATCACCTCCGGGCCGATGCCGTCGCCCGGCAGAAGCAGAAGAGAGTGCGTCGTCATCGGCTGAACCCCATACGGCGTGTGGTATGCCGGCATTGCTAGCTTGCACCATCCGGCGGCGCAAGTCGTCGCGGCCGCAGCGGGAGCATGCGGCGATTGCTGGGAGTGCCGAACCTCGCCTAAGAGTAGGCGGCGCGACGAACGCGGCGGGGGTTGGGGGATGTGGCTGCAGGCACAGAGCCTCGTGGGGCTCATCGCCATACCGCTGATCGCATGGGCGTTGTCGGAGCAGCGCGGCGCGATCGCGCCCGCGCGGCTCTTGCGCCTGCTGGCTGCCGGCGTCGGCCTGCAGGTGCTGATCGCCGGCCTGATGCTCAACGTGCCGGCAGCGCGTGCAGCTTTCAGGTGGGCCGACAGCCTGGTCGGCGCGCTCCAGTCGGCGACGGCGGCCGGCATGCGGCTCGTCTTCGGCTATCTTGCCGGCGGGCCTGCACCGTTCGATGTCGTCCGCCCGGAGACGGCGTTCATCCTGGCCTTCCAGGCGTTGCCGCTGATCCTGGTCATCAGCGTGCTCTCCAAGCTGCTCTATCAGTGGGGCATCCTGCAGAAGGTGGTGCAGGCCATCGGCTGGGTGCTGCAGCGCTCGCTCGGCGTCAGCGGCGCCGTCGGCACCTCGGCGGCGGCCAACGTGTTCGTCGGCATGGTCGAGGCGCCGCTGCTGGTCCGGCCATACCTGGCAACGATGAGCCGCAGCGGGCTGTTCGCAACCATGACGGTCGGCATGGCCGGCGTCGCAGGCACGGTGCTGGCGCTTTACGCCACGCTGATGGAACCGCTGCTGCCCGGGGCTGCGGGCCATCTCATTGTGGCCTCCGTCATCAGCGTGCCGGGGGCGCTGATGCTTTCCGAGCTGATGGTGCCGGAGAAGGGCAAGCCAGCCTCGGCCGCCGGCGAGGCGTCGCCGCACGTCACCATCGATCAACCAGCAAGCTCGAGCATGGACGCGATCGTTCAGGGCACCCGCGAGGGCGTGGAGCTGCTGGTCAACGTCGCCGCCATGCTGATCGTGGCGGTGGCCCTGGTGGCCCTTGCCAACCAGCTCCTCGGCTTCGTCGCCTCGCCCTTCGGCATCACGCTGACCATCGAGCAGATGCTCGGATGGATGTTCGCGCCGCTCGCCTGGCTCATCGGCATACCGTGGTCGGAATGCGCCAAGGCGGGCAGCCTGCTCGGCGTCAAGACGGTCCTCAACGAGCTCATCGCCTACCTGCAGCTTTCCCAGGTTTCCACCGCGGTGATCTCGCCGCGCTCGCGCCTCATCCTGACGTACGCGCTGTGCGGCTTCGCCAATCTCGGCAGCCTCGGCATCCTGATCGGCGGCATGGTGGCGATGGTCCCGTCGCGGCGGGCCGAGATCATCGCTCTTGGCGGCAGGACGGTCATCGCCGGCACGCTCGCCACTCTGATGACCGCTGCGGTCGTCGGAGCCATGACGCCCGCGTAGGTGACGGGGTCGCCCGGCGAACCTGAAACCGGGGCGGCGTGCGTCAGGAGGCCCGCGCGCTCCCCTGCATGAGTGCAAGGAAGAGACCTTGGATGAGGAGCACGGCGACGGTCGCGATCGTGAAGGATGCGGCAAGCCCGACGGCCGGCATGCTCAAACCGACGATCAGGAAGAACGCCATGAACGCCAGGAGAGAGAGCGCCAGGGCGCGCAGGATTCGGCGCACGGCGTCGCGCCCCCACTGATGGTGGGTAAACGCGCAAATGACCGTGGTGACCACGGGATAGGTGGAAACGATGCCGGAGAGGCGAGGCCCGAGAAAATCAGCCGAGATCAGGATGGCCGCGACCAGCGTGAACGTGGAGAGCATGCGGGCCGGAATGTCCCACCATGGCAGCGTTGCCGTCCCGGCTGGACCATGCGGACGCGGGAGCAACAGATAGGTGACGAGAAGGCTCACTGAGGCCGCTGCCGCGGCTTGCGGCAGCGTGAGGGCGGCATCCTTGATCGCGAGTGCGCTTCCGGCAAACGCCGCGCCGCCAGCGATGACGCTCATCGGCCAACGGGCCAGGGTCGAGACCGCCCCATAGACCAGCATGAAGACGGCCACGCAGATGATTCCGAGCTCGATCCCCGCGCAGGCGTCAGCCGCGAACGCCTCCCCCTTGTCGAGAGCCAGGAAGATGAGCAGCGGGCCGGTCATCCATGGCAGGCCCATGAGCAGCCCGCCTATCGTTGGCCCAAACCAGCGCGACGCGAGCGAGATGATCGCCACCAGCGCCATCGGAAGCGCCACTTTGAGAAGAAGCAGCATGCCGGCCCGGGTCGCGGTGAGGGAAGGGCAGGTATCTCAGCTCTTGAAGAGGTTGCGATACTTCGCCGACAGGTCGGTCTTCTGCACCTTGCCCATGGCATTGCGCGGGAGCTCGTCGGCCACGAACACGCGCTTGGGCAGCTTGAATTTGGCGAGGCGCTTGCCGAGCGCGGCGATGACGTCCGCCTCGCTCGGTGGCGTCTTGCCGGGCTGCGGCGTGAGGACGGCGACGATGCCCTCGCCGAAATCGGGATGCGGCACGCCGACCACGGCCGACTCGTCGACGCCCGGCAGCGCGTTCAGCTCCTCCTCGATCTCCTTGGGATAGACATTGAAGCCCCCCGTGATGATGAGGTCCTTGGCGCGGCCGACGATGGTGATGCGTTGCTCCGCATCCATGGTGGCGAGGTCGCCGGAGACGAAATAGCCGTCCGCCCGGAACTCCTCCTTGGTCTTCTGCGGGTTGCGCCAGTAGCCCTTGAACACGTTGGGGCCCTTCACCTCGAGCACGCCGACTTCGCCGGTCTTCACCTCGCGGCCATCCTTGTCGGCGATCCGCACGTCGATCTCGGGCAGCGCGAAACCGACCGTGCCCGCGACCCGCTCGCCGTCGTAGGGGTTGGAGGTGATCATGCCGGCTTCGGTCATGCCGTAGCGCTCCAGGATGCGGTGACCGGTGCGCTTGGTGAATTCCTCGTGCGTCTCCGCGAGCAGCGGAGCGGAGCCGGAGATGGCGAGGCGCAGCCTGCTGCACGGCGCCTTGCCGAACGCCTTGCTGCCGAGAAGGCGCGTATAGAACGTCGGCACGCCCATGAGGATGGTCGCTTGCGGCAGCAGGCGCATCAGCTCCTCGAGGTCGAACTTCGGCATCCACAGGATCCTGGAGCCGTTGAGGAGCGCCGTGTGCAGGGCGACGAACAGGCCGTGCACATGGAAGATCGGCAGCGCGTGCAGCAGCACGTCGCCCGGCTGGAATTTCCAATAGGCGTGCAGGGTCTCGGCGTTGGAGGCGATGTTGCGGTGGGTGATCATGGCGCCCTTGGAGCGCCCGGTGGTGCCCGACGTATAGATCAGCGCCGCCAGATCATCGCCAGCGCGCGCAGCCGTGACACGTAGCGGCGCCTGGCCCGCCGCCAGCTCCGAGAAGGACCCGTTGCCGTCGCTCCCCATGGTCAGCAGCGAGCGCACATTGGCCTTGGCTGCCGCGGGCTCGATCTCGGCGATGCGGCTGGCCGAGGCGACGATCACCTTGGGCTCCGCGTCGGCGATGAAGTATTCGAGCTCCGCCGGCATGTACGCGGAGTTCAACGGATTGTAGACGGCGCCCAGCTTCAGGGTGCCGAGATAGAGGAAGACATTGGCGAGCGACTTGTCGACCTGCACCATGACGCGATCGCCGGCCTCGACACCCAGCGACTCGAGCGCCGCGGCGGCGCGCCCGATTTCATCGAGGAGCTGGGCGTAGGTGAGGACCTTGCCGTCGCCTGTTTCAAACGCTGCGGCGTCGCCCGCGGCGCGCATCCGGTCTTCGAGGCGGGCGAGAAAATTGGCGTTGCTGGGCATCGGTCACAATGTCCTCCCGCCGCGGGTTTACACGGGTCGGGCGCAATGGGGCAATATGTGTTGCCCCGCTTGCAGCGGCTGGCTGCCCTCAATAGGTTAAGGGGCAACTGGGGATGGGACGCTACGCTTCATGACGGCCA
>DATFCC010000189.1:0-3563 GCA_035253505.1 Hyphomicrobiaceae bacterium | reverse complement strand
CTCGACGGCGAGAAGTCGTTTGCGCTGGGCGCTCATGCGGCGGATGCGCTTCTCGTCTCGGCGCGCATCGGCTCCGAGCGCGGGCCGGTCGGCTTGTTCCTCGTGGCCCGCACCGCGCCGGGCGTAGGCCCCAACGTGGCGCCCGCGTTCGATGGGCGGCTGGGGGCGACAGTGAGTTTGACCGGCGTCGGCATCGGCGCCGACGCCAGGCTGGGTGCCGGCGACACCGACATGCTTGCCCTGGTCGACACGCTGATCGACCGCGGTGCCGTCGCGGTGTGTGCGGAGGCCTGCGGTGCCATGGCGGCGGTGACGCAGGCGACGGTCGACTATCTCAAGACGCGCCAGCAGTTCGGCCAGCCGCTGTCGAAGTTCCAGGTGCTGCAGCACCGGCTGGTCGACATGAGCGTGTCGTCCGAGGAGGCCCGTGCCGTGGTGCATGCGGCGCTGCAGGCGCTCGACGACGGAACGGCGGATGCGGCACGCACCGTGTGGGCGGCGAAGGTGCAGACGGCGCGCTCGGCCCGTTTCGTCGGCGGCCAGGCCATCCAGCTTCACGGCGGCATGGGCATGACCGACGAGCTCGCCATCGGCCACTACTACAAGCGCTTGACGCTGTGCGAGACGCTGTTTGGCGACGCCGAGTTCTACCTGAAGAAGCTCGGCGCCGCCGCCGTCGCGTGAAAGGCACCGATCCGCCCGGACACGATCGACGCAACGCGCGCTGCCGTTCTGGCTCCCGGCTCTCCGCTGCGCTCGCCGGGATGACAACTGGGGGCGGGCGCTCAGTTGAAGTTGAGCTTCAGCCCCGGCTCGGGCCACTGCATGACGCCGAGGCAGCCGGTGTCGGACAGCGTGATGTACATCGTGCGCATGTCCGCGCCGCCGAAGCAGATGTTGGTCGGGTAGCGGTCCGGCACCTTCACGGAGCGGACGATGTCGCCCTTGGGCGAGATCTCGGTGATGCAGCCCGTGTTCAGCGTGGCGATGGTAATGTTGCCGCTGGCCATCACCTTGAGGCTGTCGAAGCGGGCGCTGCCCGGCAGGCCTGCAACCACGCGCCCGCTGTGGGGCAGGAACTCCTTCTTCGGCTTGACCTTGCCGGGGCCCTGCACCTCGAATGCCCACAGCCGGGCGCCCTCGGTATCGGCGACATAGAGCGTCTTGCCGTCCGGCGACAGTCCGCAGCCATTGGGGCTGAGGATGGGATAGGCCACCTCCACCACCTTCGAGCCGTCGGGCAGCGCGTAGTAGACGCCGCCGTTGTCGCGGTGGCGCGGATAGCGCTTGCCCAGATCGGTGAAGTAGAAGCCGCCCTCCTTGTCGAATACCAGGTCGTTGGGTGCCGACAGCAGGTTGCCGCCCACCTCCTTGTAGAGCAGCTTGGCCGCCCCGGTCTTCGGGTCGACGCGCTGCACGCAGCCGAACTTGTAGTCGGGGTGGGGGCCCAGCCCCATGGAATGGCCCTCGACGTAGCGGCTGCCGCCGTTGTTGCAGAGATAGAAGAAGCCGTCGGGGCCGATGGCCAGCCCGTTGGGGCCGCCGCCGCTGTCGCAGAACAGGTCGACCTTGCCGTCTGCCGTCACGCGCGAGCAGCGCTGGTTGCGGATCTCGGTCAGCACCACCGAGCCGTCGGCACACGCCACGGGACCCTCGGGGAAGCCGAGCCCGGTCGCCAGGATCTTCACGTCCGTCATGATGTCTCCTCCCGATGGCGGCCCGGGCGCAAAACCCGGCAAGGGCATGGTCCGCTGCAGCCCTATCATGGACGTCGCCGTCTCTTGCGGCCAGCGCTGGCAGCGCCGCTCTCCCATTCGCTGCCTGGGCGGCATGGCGGCGTTCTTCGATTGACGCAGAGGGAAGGTGATTGCCTGATGGCACTTCCGAGCCAGGGAGGGAAACGCGCCCATGAAGATCACCAAGGTTTCGGCCATCCCCATGTCGGCGCCCGTGCCGCCCGACAAGCGCCACCGCACCGATCTCGGCACCAAGGTCAAGAGCGACGCGACGCTCATTCGCGTCGAGACTGACAAGGGGCTCACCGGCATCGGCGCGGCGCTGGGCACGCCGCCGATCGTCGCCGCCATCGTCGAGCACGAGCTGGCGCGTGAGGTGACGGGCGAGGACCCGATGTTCTCAGAGCGCATCTACGAGAAGATGTACAACGGATCGCGCACCACGCCGGCCCTCGAGCGCGGCGTGACGCAGGCCGACGAGAGCCGCCGGCGCGGCGTCTTCATGGAGGCGATCAGCGGCGTCGATATCGCGATCTGGGATGTGAAGGCGCAGGCGCTTGGCATTCCGCTCTACCAGGCGCTGGGGGCGGTGCGCAGCTCCGTGCGCGGCTATGCCAGCGGCGGCTGGGCGCCGGGCGATGAAGCCGAGGCGGAGCTCGCCGGCTACGCGGCCAAGGGCTTCACCGCCGCCAAGATGCGCGTCGTCGGCCGCGATGGGTTCTCCATCGAGAAGTGCGTAGGCCGGGTTAAAGCAGCGCGCCGCGGGCTTGGCCCCAACGTCGAGCTGATGGTGGACGCGCACGGCTCGCTGGAGGTTGCCAACGCCATCAAGCTCGCCCGCGAGCTCGAGCCCTACAACATCGCCTGGTTCGAGGAGCCGGTTACGCCCGATGATCACGGCGGCCAGGCGGAGGTGCGCCGATCGACGACGATTCCCATCGCCTCGGGGGAGCGCGAGTTCACGCGCTTCGATTTCCAGGACCTGCTCGAGCGCCGCGCCCTCGACATCGCCCAGCCGGACGTGGCGCGCTCGGGCGGCCTCACCGAGATTCGCCGCATCGCCGCGCTGACGTCGGCGCACGGCGTGCGCCTGGCGCCGCACGCGTGGGGCAGCGGCGTGCTGTTCGCCGCCAGCATCCATGTGGCGATGTCGGCCGCCAACTGCCACATCCTCGAGGTCACGCAGGGCTACATGCCGATGATGTGGGAGCTCTTCAACGAGCCCTTCGACATCCGCCCCGACGGCACTGTGCACGCGCCCGACCGTCCCGGTCTCGGCTTCACCTTGCGCAAGGACGCGCTGGAGCGTTTCCGCTACGTCGACGGGCCGGAGTTCGAGTTCTGATGCCGCTGCGTTCGGGCGGCGGCGGTCGCTGCGACAGCTACAACACCGCACCGGGCCAACCCACGGCCGGTCGCAGCTTGCGAGCTGGGTCCCGGCTCTGCGCTGCGCTCCGGCCGGGATGACAACGCGAGGCCAAGTCCGCCAACCTGTCATCCCGGGATTTCGCGAAAGCGAAATATCCGGGGCCCAGGGCGACATGCGGCCGTCCGCTGCCTGTCGTGTGTAGGGTGCAATAGGCGAAGCCGTATTGCACCGTTCGAAGCTGGCACGCGGCGCAATACGCTTCGCTATTGCGCCCTACGCCCCTCACTCAGGCGCGGCCCGCGGCAGCATGGACTTCGGGGCGTCCGCGCCATCCGCCAATTGTCATCCCGGTATTTGCGCAATGACCGAGGGCGACATTCGGCTGGCGTCGTCGCCCGCGATCCTGGGTCCCGGCTCTGCGCTGCGCTCCGGCCGGGATGACAACGCCAGGCCAAGTC
>DATFCC010000188.1:0-9026 GCA_035253505.1 Hyphomicrobiaceae bacterium | reverse complement strand
TCCTTGCACGTTCAATCCGCGCGCGCTCGAGAGGAGCGAGCAGTTCCGGCTCTGTGTTCCCCGAGGGGAGCGCCGGGCCGGGCTCGGCCGCAATCGTGTGCACGGGAGGCTTGGGCGGCTCGACGGCGTCCGGGCGTTCCTGGACCGGGCGCAGGCTGGGGCGCGGCAGTTTCGAGTGTGCGATCTCGACCGCCGCGACGTCCTCGGGCGCAACCACGACCCGTGCCCCAACTTTGGTCATGCCCCACAATTGCGCGGCGAAGCCGTGGGTAAGACGAATGCAACCGTGCGAAGCCGGGTAACCGGGCAGGACGCCCGCGTGCAAAGCGACACCGGACCAGGTGATGCGCTGCATGAACGGCATCGGTGCGCCGCTGTAGATGTTGGAGCGGTGGTAGCGGTTCTTCTGCAGGATGCTGAACACGCCGGAGGGTGTGGGAAAGCCGCGCATGCCGGTGGAGACAGCGCCCTCCGTGCGAAACCCGCCCGCGCCATAAAGAGTGATGCGCTGCCTGGACAGCGACACGACCGCCAGGTGAACCTGGGCGGGCGGCTTGCTCTTGTCGCGTTCAGCCTTCGCAGCCTCGGCGGGTGCGTGACGCTTTCCCTTCCACGCACGCGAAACCCGCCCGTCGGCGGCTTGGGCCGTGATGGTCGAGGCCGCAAGCAGCACGATCGCGAGACCGTACGCCCACCCTCGACACGACCTCGTGACCGTGAACATAGGTACACCCGCCCTTGCGCTTCGGCCCGGTTGATCAAGGGCCCGCCAGCGTCCTTTATAGGACCGCGCGTAGCGCTGCGACGTAACCCATTCGCAACACAGACGTCGGCTCGATATCGTGCGCCCCCGCGCCTTGGCGGAGCGCCGCCGCGTCCCGACCTGCAGAGCGTGCATCGCCTTGACTTTCAACGGTCTCCGTGTGCTTTTCCGCCATTCGATCCAAGGGCTTTTGCGGGGTGGCGGAGGCATGGCCGGCACGGACACCAGCATGGGGCGCACCGGCGGCAGCGCGAGCCACGGTGTGCAGCATCGCTACAGGTCACATACCTGCGGCGCGCTCCGGCGCGGCGATATCGGCACCAGCGCCCGGCTGTCCGGCTGGGTGCACCGGGTGCGCGACCACGGCGGGCTACTGTTCATCGACCTGCGCGACCACTACGGCATCACCCAGGTGGTGGCGGACCCCGACAGCCCGGCATTCAAGACCGCCGAGTCGGTGCGTTCCGAGTGGGTGATCCGCGTCGACGGGCGTGTCCGCGAGCGACCCCAAGGGACGATCAACCCGGAGCTGCCGACCGGCGAGGTGGAGCTCTTCACGACCGAGATCGAAGTGCTATCGGCGGCGAGGGAGCTGCCGGTGCCGGTGTTCGGCGAGCCCGATTATCCGGAGGACTTGCGCCTAACCTACCGCTTCCTGGACCTGCGCCGCGAGACGCTGCACGCCAACATCATGAAGCGCCTCGCCATCATCGCCTCGATCCGCCGGCGGATGACGGAAGCGGGGTTCTTCGAGTTCGCCACGCCGATCCTGACGGCCTCGAGCCCCGAGGGCGCGCGCGACTTTCTCGTTCCCTCGCGCATCCACGCCGGCAAGTTCTACGCCCTGCCGCAGGCACCGCAGCAGTACAAGCAGCTCGTGATGATGTCGGGCTTCGATCGCTATTTCCAGATCGCGCCCTGTTTTCGCGACGAGGACCCGCGCGCCGACCGCCTGCCAGGCGAGTTCTACCAGCTCGACGTCGAAATGAGCTTCGTCGAGCAGGGCGACGTCTTTGCCGCCATGGAGCCGATCATCACCGGCGTGTTCGAGGAGTTCGCGGGTCCTGCCGGGGGCGGGCAAGGAACGACCAAGCCCGTCACGAAAGGCTGGCCGCGCATTCCCTATGATGAGGCGATCCGCAAGTACGGCACGGACAAGCCCGACCTGCGCAACCCGATCGAGATGGCCGACGTCACCGAGCATTTCCGCGGCTCGGGCTTCAAGGTGTTCGCGGGCATGATCGAGAAGGACCCCAAGGCACGCGTGTGGGCCATTCCGGCCAAGGGCGGGGGCAGCCGTGCCTTCTGCGACCGCATGAACGGCTGGGCCCAAGGCGAGGGCCAGCCGGGGCTGGCCTACATCTTCTGGCGCGAGGGCGAGGAGGGGGGCGCCGGCCCGGTGGCCAAGAACATTGGCACCGAACGCGCCGCCTCGGTGCGCAAGCAGTTGGGTCTGGAAGTCGGCGACGCCGTATTCTTCGCCGCGGGAGATCCCGCCAGATTCTACAAGTTCGCCGGCGAGGCGCGCACCAAGATCGGCACCGAGCTGAAACTCATCGACGAGGACCGGTTCGCGCTGGCCTGGATCGTCGACTTTCCCATGTACGAGTGGAACGAGGAGGAGAAGAAGATCGACTTCTCTCACAACCCGTTTTCCATGCCGCAGGGCGAGCTCGCCGCGCTGGAGGCAGCGAAGAGCAACGAGGAGCTGCTGGCGATCAAGGCCTACCAGTACGACATCGTCTGCAACGGCTTCGAGCTGGCCTCCGGCGGCATCCGCAACCACAAGCCGGCAACCATGATCAAAGCCTTCGGCATTGCCGGGCTCGGCCCGGAGGTCGTGGAGGCCCGCTTCGGCGGCATGTATCGCGCGTTCCAATACGGTGCCCCGCCGCACGGCGGCATGGCGGCCGGCATCGACCGCATGGTCATGCTGCTGGTCGGCGCCAAGAATCTGCGCGAGGTGGCCCTGTTTCCGATGAACCAGCAGGCCAACGACCTGCTGATGGGGGCGCCGAGCGAGGTGTCGCCCAAGCAGTTGCGCGAGTTGAACATCCGGGTCGTGCCGACGGAGCGCTGAGGTGCTCTATTTGAAGCTTCTGATCGACCGTATTCTCGGCTCGATCATGCGGCGGGCGTCGCTCCACTGGCACGAGTGGTCCTGGCGCGATCCGGGCGCAGCCTTGCGCAACGAGCTGCAGCGCCGGGCCACGCTCGCGGCCGCCGATTTCGTCACCACGCGGATGCCCGATGCGCTCTACTGCAGCGGCAAATTCGACCTGCTCACCTACGCCCTGGGGACGGCACCGCCGGGTCTTGCGCTCGAATTCGGCGTCTACAAGGGCACGACCATCACGCATCTGGCGCGCACGGCGCGTGACCGACACTTCTATGGTTTCGACAGTTTCACCGGCCTGCCAACCCACTGGGCCGGTGCGCGCTATTCCGCCGTCAACTTCGACCGGCAGGGCAAGAAGCCCCAGGTTCCGCGCAACGTCTCGTTGATCGAGGGCTGGTTCGACAAGACGCTGCCGGGCTTCCTCGCGCGCGAGCCGGGCCCGATAGGGTTCGTGCACGTGGATTGCGACATCTACTCCTCGACCATGACGGTGCTGGAGCTGATCATCCCGCGGCTCGCATCAGGCGCCGTCATCGTGTTCGACGAATTCTTCAACTACAAGGGCTACGAGCTGCACGAATACAAGGCGTTCTTCGAGGCCGCAGAACGCTTCGGCCTGAACTATCGCTTCATCGCCTATGCCGGGCAGCAGGTGGCGGTGGCGATCGACAGCGTCGGTGGCGCAGGGCGCGCAACCTGAGCGAAGACCCGGCCGGATGCCGTGTCACGCAGACCTCCCGCGGTACCTTGCCAGTGCCCGGTCGATCATCGCCCCTGCCGAACCCAGGTAATTGACCGGGTCGGTAAGCTCGGCCAGGCGCGATGGCGACAGGTGCCGCGTGACCTGCTCCTGTTTCCTCAACTCGTCGAGCAGCGTCGATCCGCCGTCGAGGGCAGCACGGCAGGCGCCGTAGACCAGGTCGTGCGCGGTCTGCCTGCCGGTATGCCGGGCGAGTGCCATCATCACCGCCTCCGCGACGATCAGGCCCCCGGTCAGATCGAGGTTGCTGCGCATGCGCGCGGGCTCGACGATCAGGCCGTCCAGCATGAACCGCGCATGCCGCAGGGCGCCGGAGGCGGCGATGAAGGCTTGCGGGATCGCCACCCACTCGAGGTGCCAGGGGCCTGTCGCCCGCTCGTGGTCGGCGGCCATGGCATCCAGCATCAAACCGGCTTGCTGGCGGACCACCTTGGCCGTGGCCAGGATCATCTCGCACGAGATGGGGTTGCGCTTCTGCGGCATGGTCGAAGAGGCGCCGCGACCTTGCACGAACGGCTCGAAAACCTCGCCGACCTCCGTCTGCATGAGCAGCATGACATCGGTGGCGACCTTGGCCAGGGTCCCGGTGATGAGACCAAGCAAAGAGACCGCCTCTGCGAAGCCGTCGCGCGCCGCGTGCCAGGGCATCGCCGGACGTTCGAGATCGAGCTCGGCCATCAAGGCGTCGTGCACGGCGAGACCCTTGTCGCCAAGCGACGCCAGCGTGCCGGCCGCACCTGCGAACTGGCCGACCAGAACACGCGGGCGCATCTGCGCCAGGCGCTCGCGATGACGCGAAATTGCGCTCAGCCACACGGCAGCCTTGTGCCCGAACGTCGTCGGCAACGCATGCTGGAGGTGCGTGCGCCCGGCCATCACGGTGTCGCGGTGTGTGGCCGCCAGCGCCGCCAGCGTCGCCTCGAGCGCCGCAAGATCGGCATCCACCAGCCCCAGGGCCTCGCGCACCTGCAGCACGGTGGCGGTGTCCATGATGTCCTGGGTGGTGGCCCCCCAGTGCACGTAGCGGCCGGCCTCCCCGCACTGACGGGCGAGTTGGTGGACGATGCCGACGATCGGGTAGCCGACGAGATCGGTCTCGTCCTTCAGCTTGCCCATGTCGATGGTCTGAGGGCGCGCCAGCCGACGGATGGCATCCGCGGCGTCCGGCGGGATGACGCCGGCGCGGGCTTCGGCGGCGGCGAGGGCAACCTCGACCTCCACGTAGCGGGCAACCAGCGCCGCGTCGCTGAAGACGGCGCGCATGGCAGGGGCGCCGAAGGCATCGCGAAAGATATCGGAGTCGAACATCGTGGACGGCATGGGCGCTCCGAAGGGCTCAGGCAGGGGCACCCAGTATGGGGTAGCGGGCCTATTCGGGCGAGGCCTGCGCAGTCAGTGGGGCAAAGCGCGATTGCCGAAGCGGCCGGCGATGCCGGCAGGGCATCGTAATTTCGCAGTCGACAGAAGCGCAGGGACCGTCGCAGAGATGGCGCCTCGGGCGCCTTGGACACTGGGACGCGGAGGGCCTCAGCCCTTGGCGTCCTTGCCATCGCCGGCGGGCACTTCGGCGGCAGCCGCCTCGGCGACGAGGTCCTGCGCCTGCCGCACCCAGTCCTCCTTCTCGATGCGGCCACCGAGCGAAAGGGTCTCATCGACGTTGGCGATGTCGTCGTCGGAGAAGTTGGCGATCTGGTCGAAGCGGATCACGCCGATGCCGTTGAGCTGCCCGGCAAGCTCGGCATTGAGGCCCTTGATGCGCGTGAGGTCATCGGGTTGCCCCTTCGGCCGCTTGAAGCCCTTGAACGCGGCGTTGAGCCGCTTGGCGCGTGCGTCCGTGCGCTCGAAGATGCGCGCCGACTTGCCGCGCCGCCCGCGCAGATAATAGAGCTTGGCGCGGCGGACTTTGCCGCGGCGAAGCACCTCGATCTCAGCGATGTAGGGCGAGTGCACCGGGAACACGCGCTCCACCCCTTCGCCGTAGGAAATCTTGCGCACCGTAAAGCTTTCGTTGAGGCCGCCCCCCGAGCGCGCGATCACCACGCCCTCGTAGGCCTGCAGACGAAAGCCGGGGCCCTTGTCGTCCTCCTTCGGCTTGGCGGCAGCTTTCTTCTTGTCCTTTCCCGCATCGGCGTCGGCGCCCTCCATCACCTTGACCATCACCTTGACGGTGTCGCCCGGTGCGAACTCGGGCACCCGGCGCTTGGCGGAGATCGCATCGATCTGCCGGCGCTCGAGATCCTGGATGACCGTCATGGAAGTCATGGGAAGTCCTCGGTATGGAACGACGCCAGCGAGCCTCCGGGCCGAAATCCGGTGCCGGCGGAAAGCCTCATTGGCGGAAATTCGCCCGCCTTCTAGCGCGAAGTGGCCGGCCTGTCGATGGGTAAAGAAGGGACCCCGGCGAGCGCCTGTCTGGACTGAGGGTCCGGGCGACGTTCAGATCGGCCATCCCCCCGTGGCCGGCGCGGCTCGAATCCCGGGCCATCGTCCGCCGGCGGCCTTGTCACCACATGCGCATCGAACGGAAACGGGCCGCCACCCCGCCGGCCTGCGGCGGCACCTGGCCCGCTGCCGTCGGCGCTCCAGCATCGCCGGCCCTCGCCCTGCCGCGGCCCTTGCCTAGGCCTCTCGACCGCGCGGGGGGAATGTGCTTTCTGGCCGCGCGATGAAGCTCATCATTTTTGATTGCGACGGCACGCTGGTCGACAGCCAGCACACCATTTGTGCCGCCATGAACCACGCATTCTCCTCGCTCGAGCTACCGCCGCCGGCCCGGCGGGACATGCTGGGCGTGGTGGGGTTGTCGCTGCCGCAGGTGTTCGCAGTGCTCGCCGCCGAGCATCCGCCAAGTGTGCAGGCGGAGCTGATCCGGTTCTATCGCTCGGACTACCCCGGCAAGCGCCAGGATCCCGCCGCGCACGACCCGCTGTTCGCGGGCGTCGGCGATGCAGTCAAACGATTGGCCGGGCGGACGGATGTGGTGCTCGGCATCGCCACCGGCAAGTCCCGGCGCGGCGTCGCCCGCATCCTCGATCGCGAGGGTTGGCAGGGGCATTTCCTCACCATCCAGACTGCCGACGACCATCCTTCCAAGCCACATCCCTCCATGATCCTGCGAGCCATGGCAGAGGTGGGGGCGGAGCCGCGGTCCACGGTTATGGTCGGCGACACGACCTACGACATGGAAATGGCATGCAGTGCCGGGGTCGGCGCACTCGGCGTGACCTGGGGCTACCATGAGCCCGAGCGGCTGCTGCTGGCGGGCGCGCAAGCCCTGGTGGCGAGCGGCGAGGCGCTGGTGGCTGCGCTCGACGAGAGGCTGGCGATGCAGGAACAGGTAGCGTGACAGGCTCGGGTGGCAAGCGTGCGTCGGAGGGCGGCAAGGTGCCCGCGGCGCACGCCAAGGGGCGTCGGTTCTACACCAAGGTTTCCATCCGCGAGATGCCGGAGGCGGTCGCCAGCGCCGCCTATGCCGTCGAGCTCGATGGAAGGCCGGTGCGCACGCCCGCCAAGGCCATCCTCGCCGTGCCGAACCGCGCGCTCGCCACGGCTGTCGCCGCGGAATGGGAGGCCCAGGGCGAGCGTATCGATCCCATGTCGATGCCGCTCACCAGGCTGGTGAACTCTGCCATCGACGGCGTACGCGGCCGGGAGGAGGAGGTGCGCCGGGACGTGGCCAAGTATGCCGTCAGCGATCTTCTTTGCTATCGCGCAACCGAGCCGCAAGGGCTGGTACAGTGTCAGAAGGAAGCCTGGGACCCGATTGTCGCGTGGGGTGAAAAGACCCTTGCAGCGCGCTTCGTCGTAACGCAGGGCATCATGCCCGTCACGCAATCGCAGGCTGTCGAAGCGGCGGTGCTGCACACACTCCACGACAGCGACGCTTTCGTATTGGCCGCACTGCACGTGATGACGACGCTCACCGGCTCCGCCTTGCTGGCGATCGCGCACGCCAAGGGTCGCCTCGACGCCGAGGCGGCCTGGGCGGCAGCGCACGTGGACGAGGACTGGCAGATCAGCAAGTGGGGCGAGGACGCCGAAGCATCGGCGCGCCGCGCGCGCCGATGGGAGGAGATGCAGGCCGCGAGCCGCCTGCTCGCGCTGCTGGCCACGGGCTGAACAAGATGAACCCCAGCGACGATCTACCGGTTGGTGAGCTTGAGCTCGATGCGGCGGTTGCGGCGCAGGACCTCGTCGCTGGCGCCCTCCTCCAGCGGCTGGAACTCGCCGAAGCCGGCGGCGACCAGTCGCTTAGGCGAGACGCCGCGGGAAATCAGGTACTTCACCACCGAGGTGGCGCGCGCGCTGGACAGCTCCCAGTTCGAGGGGAACTGGGTGCTGGCGATCGGGCGGCTGTCCGTGTGGCCGTCCACTTGCAGCGCCCAGTCGATCTCGGAAGGAATGGCGCGCTCCAGCTCGATGATGGCCGAGGCGAGCTGGTCGATGGCCGCCAACCCCTCCGCCGTCATGGTCGCTTGTCCCGACGGGAACAGAACCTCCGATTGGAACACGAAGCGGTCGCCGACGACGCGGATGTCCTTGCGGTCGCGCAACAGCTCGCGCAGGCGGCCGAAGAAATCGGAGCGGTAGCGCTGCAGCTCCTGCACCTGGCGCGCGAGCACGAGGTTGAGACGGGCGCCGAGATCGGAGATGCGCGCCTGGCTCTCCTTGTCCTTGGCCTCGGCGGCTCCCAATGCCTCTTGCAGAGCCGCCATCTGCCGGCGCAGAGCCAGGAGCTGCTGGTTGAGCAGATCGACCTTGGCCGCCGCCTCGTTGCTGAGCGACGTCTTGTCGGCGAGCTCCTTGACGAGGGCGGTGATGCGCGCCTCGCGCTCGTTACCGACGGCGACCATGCCTCCCAGCCGCTCGTTTTCGTTTCTCAGCGTGGCGAGCGATGCCTGGAGGTTGGCGAGTTCGTCCTCGAGCGACTTGCCCTTGCCCTTCTCCAGGCTGAGCAGGTTGGTCATCTCCGCGATCTGTCGCGTGAGACGACGCAGCATCGTGTCCTTGCCGGTCGCTTCCTGGCTCACGTAGTACTGCGCGACCATGAAGATCGACATCAGGAACGTGACGACCAGCAGCAAGGTCGACAGCACGTCGACGTAGCCCGGCCAGAACTCGCCGTAGTTGGTTGATTTGCGCGCGCGACCGTAGGCCATCGGCTAACCTCTGCGTCCCACTTTGGCGGCGAGGTCCTTCAGCACCGAGGCGACCTCCGACTGTTGCGCCGCCTGCTCATCGACCCACTCGCGCACGACCTTCTGCTCGGCCCTCATCTGGCGCACGAGCTGGTCCACCCCCTTGGCCAGCTCCTTCACGGGTCCGTCGGATGGTACGGCCCCCGCACCACCGGCGTCGGGCCCCCTGGCAAGGCGCTCGTTGAG
>DATFCC010000187.1:0-9983 GCA_035253505.1 Hyphomicrobiaceae bacterium | reverse complement strand
CCCCCTCATCGAAGCCAACCCCCTTACGCCGTTGGTGCGCGCCTATCAGGATGCTCTGCTGTGGCATGCGGTGCCGGAAGCCGCATCGCTCCTGCGCCCGCTGGCACTTGGCGTTGGCCTGTCCCTGCTCGCGTGGCTTCTTTTCCGCCGGGCCTCCTCCCAACTCGTGGATGCACTCTGATGGCCACCGTCCTGGAGGCTCGCGCCATCGGCAAGCGCTATACGCGCTACGGCTCGAACCTCGCCCTGTTCGCATCGTGGATCGGGGCAGGCCTGTCGCACACCCATGAATTCTGGGCCCTGCGCGACGTCTCCATGACGCTCGACGCGGGAGAGGCCCTAGGCGTGATCGGGCAGAACGGCGCCGGCAAGAGCACGCTCCTCAAGCTCGTCTCCGGGACCGTGCGGCCGACGTGCGGCCACTTGCGGACGGAAGGGCGCGTTGCCTCGATCCTGGAGCTGGGATTGGGATTCAGCGGCGAGCTGACCGGGCGGCAGAATATCCATCATGCCGCCGGCCTGCGCGGCTTCTCGCCCGCGCAAGTCGACGCCCTGCTTCCGGACATCGAGGCATTCGCGGAGCTTGGCGCGTTCTTCGATGAGCCACTGCGCGTCTACTCGAGCGGAATGCAGGCGCGACTCGCGTTCTCGCTTGTCACCGCGGCACGCCCCGACCTCCTCATCGTCGACGAGATCCTGTCGGTCGGCGATTCCTACTTCCAGCACAAAAGCTTCCAGCGAATCCGCCAGTTCAAGGAAGCCGGAACCGCGATTCTGCTCGTCAGCCACAGCATGGCCGATGTCCGCGCCCTGTGCGACCGCGCGCTCCTGCTCGACAACGGCAGGCCGATACGCGAGGGCGCCCCGGACGAGATCACCGATCTCTACAACGCCCGTCTGGCGGAGAAGGAGGCGGCGAAGCTGACGGTCGAGCAGCGCCGCCAGAAGAACGGGTGGTCGCATACGCGCTCGGGCAGCTTCGATGCCACCGTGAGCTCGGTCGACATCGTCGATGCGGCGACCGAGCGGCCGCTGGCGGTCGTGAACGTCGGACAGACGGTCGTGTTCCGCATACGGGCACGCGTGCACCGGCCGGTGCCTGACCTCGTGCTCGGCTGCATGATCCGCGACCGAACGGGCCATGTCGTGTGGGGGACGAACACCTGGCACACGCAACAGACCCTGCAGTCGCTGCAGCCCGGGGACGAGATCGAGTTCAATCTGCGCCTGCGCTGCGATCTGGGGCCCGGCTCCTACGCCCTCACGCACGCGCTGACTGTCGGGCACCATCACGCCTTCGGCACCCACGAGTGGATCGACAACAACCTGGTGTTCGACGTCGTCAATGCGCACCGGACCTTCTTCATAGGCAGCACGCATCTCGAGGCCACGTTCGAAATCAAGAGGCCGAAACAATGGGCACGATCGACCGCGTCGCCATGACGACGTCCTGCCGGGATGCCGACAGCATCCCCAAGGTAGGCGATGCAGGACAGGTCCTGCAGGTGGACGGGAACCTCGTGCAGGTCATGCACAACGGCGTGCGCGTTGCAGCGGGCGCCTACCATGGGGAGTGGATGTCGCGCATCATCGCAGAGCTGCGCGGCCATCATGAACCCCAGGAGGAGCGCCTCTTCCATGAGCTGGTGGGGCTGGCACGCCCGGGCACCGTGATGGTGGAGCTCGCGTCGCACTGGTCCTACTACACGCTGTGGTTCCTGCGCAGCGTGCCGGGCTCGCGCGCCCTCTGCGTGGAGCCCGATCCGGTGCACATGGCAACCGGCCGCCGCAATGCCGCCCTCAACGGAGCGACTGCGCGGATCGGGTTCGTCGAGGCCTGGATCGGCGGCGAGCACGTGGCCTGCCACACCGCCCGCTGCGAGTCGAACGCCATGCCGCGCACGCTGCCATGCCTGGACATGGACGCAGTTCTGCGCGCGGTCGGAGAGGAGGAAGTGGAGTTGCTCCACATGGACGCGCAGGGAGCCGAGCTGGACTTCCTGCGTTCGCTCGGCGGAGCCATCGAGCGCCGCAAGCTGCGCTTCGCGATGGTGTCGACGCACCACGCGTCGATCAGCGGATCACCTTCCACGCATGCCGATTGCCTGGCGGTCATTCGAGACCTGGGCGGCACCATCCTGTCGGAGTTCGACGTATCGCAATCCTTCAGCGGCGACGGCCTGATTGCCGCATCGTTCCGCCAAGAGGACAGAACCCTGCGCATGCCGCCGATCTCGCGCAACGCAACCGAGCGATCGCTCTTCCCCGAGGGCTGACATGCTCACTTCCTACGCCCAGAACTTCGAGGACGTCATCCTTTGGCGCGCCCTCAAGCACGTCGAGCGAGGATGCTATGTGGACATCGGCGCATGGGATCCTGTCATCGACTCCGTCAGCCTGGCGTTCTACGAGCAGGGCTGGCGCGGGCTTCACGTGGAACCCGAGCCGGCGGCGGCGGCCAGGTTGCGCCAGGCACGCCGCGACGAGGACGTGCTCGAGGCAGCGGTCGGCGAAGGCGGCGAGATCCGCTTCCATGCCATCCCCTACACGGGGCTGAGCACGTCCGACCAGGCGATGGCCGAAAGGCACGCCGCGAACGGCCACGCGGTGCAAACGCTGTCCGTCCCGGTCGTCCGGCTGAGCGAGGTGCTCGACCGTTTTCGCGGGCGCGAGGTGCACTGGCTCAAGATCGACGTCGAGGGGATGGAGGGGCCGGTGCTCGCCGGCTGGCAGCCGAGCCCGGTGCGGCCGTGGATCGTCGTGGTCGAGGTGGTGGCTCCATATCCCACCGACGCAGACGCATCGGCATGGGAACCCGGCTTGCTGGCCCTGGGATACGAGTTCGCCTACTTCGACGGGCTCAATCGCTTCTACCTGTCCTCCGCACATCCCGAGCTTCGCCGGCATTTCGGGCCGGGGCCCAACGTCTTCGACAACTTCGCGCTCGCCGGCGGCAGCTCGCCCTTCTGCAGCCGGCTGCTGCAGGCACACGCCGAGGCCGAGCAGCGCGCTGCCGGACAGGCGGAAGCGGCGCGGTCGCGCGAGCAGGCGTTGGTCCGTCAGCTCGATGATTTTCGTGGCGCCATGACGGCACTCGAGCGGGCGAACGCCGCCATGGCGAAGAGCCTCGCATGGTCGAGGAACGAACTCCGCGCGTCCCTGCGCCGCATGCGGCGGCAAGAGGACCACAGCCGCTGGCTGGAGGCCAATCGCGCCGAGCTGACGGCGGCCATCGGCAGGATGGAGATAGATGCTGCCAATCTGCGCTCGCGCACGGATGCGCTGTGGAAGGTTGCTGACGAGGCCCTGCGCGAGCTGGCGAGCCTGCATGCCAGCCGAAGCTGGCGGCTTACCGCGCCGCTGCGATGGGGCGTGCTCAAAGGGCGGGCATGCGCCGCATTTCTGATGCGTCCGCGGACCCTCCTCGAAGGAGGGCCGGCGCGCCTGCTGTCCGCCATCGTCGGTGGAGCGGCGCACCTCCTCGCCACGCGCCCGCGGCTGAGGAGGGTGGTGCTGCTGGCGCTCGATCTCGTACCCGGGTTGAAGACACTTGCGCGCCGGGCGAACGATGCCTGGAGGCGGCGGGCCGTCATCGCGGGAGCGGACGCCGACCGCCAGCCGGATGGCGCGCGTGAGTCGGTTGCACGCCCCGTTTCCGCGTCCGCGCGGCGCATTCATCGCCGGCTCGAACGGGCCTGCGCCATTCACTCCACGCCATAGGGGCGGGCATGCGACTGGTTCTCGACCTGCAGGCGGCACAAGCAAGCAACAGGGCGCGCGGCATCGGCCGCTACTCGCTGGCGCTGGCACAGGCCATGGCGCGCCAGTACGGCGACGGCGAGCTCCTGATCGCCCTCAATGGTGCGCTCGAGGACACCGTCGAGCCGGTGCGAGAGGCCTTTCGCGGCCTTCTTCCCGACGAGAGCATTCGCGTCTGGTGGGGAATGAAGGGGGTCTGCGGCCGGGACGGCGCCAACGATTGGCGGCGTCTTGCCAGCGAGCGGCTGCGGGAATCCTTTCTCGCCTCGCTGGCGCCGAACGTGGTGTTTACCTCCAGCCTATTCGAGGGGTTCGACGACGATGCCGTCACCGGCGTCGGCAGCTTGAGGGCGGAGCTTGCAACCGCCGTCACGATCTACGACCTGATCCCGCTCGTGCATCGCGAGACCTATCTGCGCCATCCCGCTCTCGAGAAGTGGTATCTGGGCAAGCTGGCGCATCTGCAACGGGCCGAGCTCTGGCTGGCCATCTCGGAGCACTCCCGCCGCGAGGCCATCGAGCATCTTGGCCTGCCCGAAGAGCAGGTGGTGACGATTGCCGGCGCAGCCGACGCGCGCTTTGCGCCGACCCGCCTCTCGGTCGACCGCCTCGCGGCGATGCGGGCACGCTACGGCCTGGCCGATCGCTTCGTCATGTATACGGGCGGCATCGACCATCGCAAGAACGTCGACGGGCTGATGCGCGCCTACGCACTTCTCCCTGCGGAGCTGCGCCAGCGCCATTGCCTGCTGATCGTATGCCACGCCGAGGAGGCGGCGCGCCGCGAGCTCGAGCGTGCCCGCGGCGCACTCGGGCTCGGCGCATGCGAGGTGGTGTTCCCGGGTTTCGTTCCTGACGATGATCTCGTTGCCTTATACAGCCATTGCGCGGCCTTCGTGTTCCCGTCCTGGCACGAAGGCTTCGGCCTGCCCGCACTCGAAGCCATGGCGTGCGGCGCGCCCGTGCTGGCCGCGAATGCAACCAGCCTTCCGGAGGTGGTTGGCCGCGCCGACGCGCTGTTCGATCCGCACGATCCCGCGGACATTGCCGCCAAGCTGGTGCGGACCCTGGCCGACGAGGCCTACAACGACGTGCTTCGCACCCATGCGCTGAAACGCGCGGCCGCCTTCTCGTGGGACAAATCCGCGAGGCAGGCGTGCCAAGCCATCGAAGGGCTTGCCCGGCGACGCCGGGAGACGGCCGCAGCGCGCGTCTCGCTTCCGCGCTCGCGGCCGCAACTCATCATGGTGACGCCGCTGCCGCCGCAGCGCACGGGGATTGCCGACTATGCCGCCGATTTCCTGCCCGCCCTGGCGCGCCACTACGACATCGACGTCGTCGTCGACGAGGCGCGGGTGCACGCGCCGGCCACGGAGGCGAGCTGCCGCATTCGCTCGCTCGATTGGTTCAAGGCCAATGCCGATCGGTGCGAGCGTATCGTCTACCAGCTCGGCAATTCGCACTTTCACAAGCATATGCCCGAGCTGCTGGAACAGCATCCCGGCGTCGTCGTCCTGCATGACTTCTTCCTGAGCGGCCTCTTCTTCCACCTGGAGATGAACGGCATCGCTCCGGGCGCCTGGACGCGGGCGCTGTATGAGTCGCACGGCTATCACGGCCTCGCTGCCCGCTTCTCGGGCGGCGATGCGCGCCGCGTGATGGAGGACCTTCCGGCGAACTTCCAGGTTCTGCGCAACGCCGAGGGGATCATCATGCATTCCGAGTTCGGCCGCGAGCTGGCGGAGCAATGGTACGCCGGCAGCACGGGCGCAGGCTGGGCCATCGTTCACCAGGCGCATTCGCTCGAAGCCGGGCCGCCGCGCGCCCGCGCCAGGCAGCGCCTGGGCATCTCCGACGGCGACTTTCTGGTCTGCAGCTTCGGCATCATTGCCCCAACGAAGCTCAACCATCGACTGCTGCAGGCATGGCTCGACTCGCGCCTCAGAACCAGCCGCCAGACGCGCCTCGTGTTCGTCGGCGACCATCACGACAGCGACTACGGCCGCGAGCTGGCGAGGACGATTAGCAAAGCGGGCCTGGCAAGCCGGGTCACCATCACGGGTTTCTGCAGCGATGCGGACTACCGGTTATGGCTGGCGGCGGCCGACGTCGCGGTGCAACTGCGACAATCCACGCGCGGGGAGACGTCGCGGGCCGCACTCGACTGCGCCGGTGCCGGGGTGGCCCTGATCGTCAATGCGCACGGCACGATGCGCGACCTGTCGATGGTGCAGCAGGTCCCCGACGCGTTTGCGGACGAGGACCTCGTGCGCGCCCTGGAGCATCTGTGGTCCGACCGCGACGCCTGCCGGGAGATCGGCGCACGCGCGCGGGCGCATATTCGCCACCACCATGCGCCGCGCGTGGCGGCCGAGCGTTTCGCCGCCGCAATCGAGCAGTTCCAGGCCGACGGCCACGCCGGCAGGCGCCGGCTGCTGGCTTCCATCGCCGGCCTTGGTAATGCTCCCGCGGGACAGGACAACAGCATCCGGCTCTCCCAGGCCATCGCCCGCTCGCTTCCCTGCCGGATGCCGGCGCGGCAGCTTCTCGTCGACGTCTCCAGGATGGCCGCAGGCGATCTTCCCAAGGGCCTGCTGGCCAGGGCCGGTCAGGAAATCCGGAGCCTCATTACTCTGGCGCCAACGGGGGTTCGTCCCGAGGCCGTGCGCGCCGGGGAGGAAGGAAGCGTCATCTACGCGCGCGCCATCGCATGCCGTCTGCTCGGCCTGCCGGACCATCTCCTGCCCGAAGACGCCTGGGAGTTCACCCGCGGCGACATCTACCTCAATCCGTTTCCGGGCGGCGTGGCTGAGCCATGCCTGCGCGATTTCCGTGCTTGCGGCGGGCTCGCGTTCCGGCTGCTCGACTTGCTACCGGCCGACGGGGCCGGAGCCGCCGGACGTGTGCAGCGGATCCATCTCGTCCACGCGCTGCAGGACCTTGGCAACTATGACGGTGTGCTGTGCGCATCTCGCGAGACGGCCCTCGCGCTCGTCGGCGCGCTCGATGCCGCGCAGCCATCGCTGGCCCAGCCGTTGCGCGTCGGCTTCCTCGCCGACCCCACAGCTCCACAAAGCGGCGCCCTCTCACCCCCTGCATCAGGTAGAGAAGGTGCCGCCGTTCCATGGCGGACTCTCATCGAGATGCTGACGGATCCCGCGCATCGCCATTGGCTCGGCCGATGGCATCCGTCGAACGCGACCACCGTACCGGCGTCCCCTCCCACAGCCAGGGTGGCCTGAGACGATGACCCCGACTTGCCAAGGCGCCTGGAGCGCCCGCCCGACACCGCCGCCGGCATCGCGGCTCGACGCGGCAGCCGAGGAGCTGCGCATCGTCTTCATGTACCTTGGACGCGGCGGGGCGCTCGGCAATTTCGCGCAATCGCTCGCCGGCAGCGCAAGCCTGGCCGGGGGCGTGGCGGCGAGCTTCGTCGTCTCGCAGATGAACCCGTGCCTGGAAGCGCTCCGCCGTGAAGGGGCGACGCTCGCGGTGCCCACGTTCGAGCCGGGCTCGGCCATCGCGCCGGCGACGAACTTCCTCGCGGCGAAGCGGAAGCTGCATGCCCACCTTTGCGCTTTTCGCCCGCACGCCGTGGTCAACCTCATGCCGCACGTCTGGACCCCGCTCTGGGTGCCGGCCATCCGCAAGGCCGGCATCTCGTTCGTATCCATCGTCCACGACGCGGTTCCGCATCCTGGCGATGCAACTGGCCGGCTGCTTTGGTGGCTGCATCGGGAAGCGCGCGCGGCCGACCTTGTCGTGACCCTGAGCCGGCACGTGGCGGCGCAACTCCACGAGCTTGGCGTGGCGCCGGCCCACCGCACCGCCAAACTGTTCCTTCCCGATTTCGTCTATGGCCCTCCAGGTAGGGCGAGGTCCCGGCGCGATGGCCGCCCGCTGAGGCTGCTCTTCTTCGGTCGCATCCTGGCCTACAAGGGGCTGCCGGTGCTGCTCGATGCCGTCGAGCAGCTACGCGAGCAGGGCGTGACGGTCGAGCTCGGCGTCGCCGGCGTCGGCGACCTGCGCCCGTACCGAGCCCGCATTGAGGCGCTCGGCGGGGAGATCATCAATCGCTGGATTGAGGATCGCGAGGTCGGCCCGCTGCTCGCGCGCTACGATGCCATGGCGCTTCCCTACGTGGAATGCAGCCAATCGGCCGCCGCCGCGACGGCGCTGGGCGCCGGCATGCCCCTCGTCGGCATGCCGGTCGGCGGTCTTTCCGAGCAGATCGTCGATGGCGTGAACGGCGTCCTCGCCCACGCGGCGACGGCAAAAGGCCTGGCCGGGGCCATACGGCGCCTCGCAACCGACAACGCCCTGCATGCACGCCTGTGCGCCGGTTTGCGAGCCACCATGCCGGGGCGCTCGGCCGACCTGTTTTTGTCGATGCTGGTCGGCGAGGTCGCGCGCCTTCGGACGGGCCGGCGCGGAGCGCACCTCCAAGCCCGCAGCCCGCTCGCCCGGTCGAAACCGGCCACGTACGCGGTGGCCGAGTAACCGGCGACGCTCGGGATGGCATCTCTCCTGCACCGTATCTGGCAGCTCTTGCCCTACCGGCTGCGGCGACGCGTGCTTCTTGCGGCATCGGCGGCGCTGGCGCCGCGATGCGCTCGCCAGGCGAGGGGCGCGGGCCCGGTTTTCATCGCGGGCTTCTTTTCGGCAGCGTCCGGCCTCGGCGAGCTCGCCCGCCTGCTCTACGCCGCCTACGAGCAACAGGGCGCACAGGTCTATGGCATCGATCTTTCCTCGCCGTTCCGCCAGGGCAGCGATGTCCGTTTCGATATTCGCGACGGCCGCGCGCATCGTGGCGAGGGTACGCTCATCCTGGCCGTCAACGCGCCCTTCGTTGCCCTCGCGCTGATGGTGCTGGGCCGGGGGTTCCTGGCGCACAAATGGCGGATCGGGTACTGGGCCTGGGAATTGCCCGGCCTGCCGCGGGAATGGCGCTCCGGCGCCAACCTGGTCAACGAGATCTGGGCGATCAGCAGCTTCTCGGCCCGTGCGATGGAGGCGGGCCTAGGTCGGCCGGTGCGCGTGGTGCTGCCGCCGGTCGCCAAGCCGCGCTCCCCATCCAGCGGCGCGACGTCGTCCACGCCGACGGACAGCGTTGATCTCACGGTGCTGTTCGCGTTCAACATGGCTTCCAGCTTCGCGCGCAAGAACCCGCTCGGCGCCATCTGCGCGTTCATCTCGGCGTTCGGCCACGACAGCCGGGTGCGACTGCGCGTGAAGATCGCCCACGCGCATGCCTTTCCGCCAGGGTTGAAGGCGATTCACGAGGCTTGCCGCGGCTACCACAACATCGAGGTGCTGGCCGGAAGCGATCCGCCCGCCGGCTTGAGCGATCTGCTGGCGCAGGCCGACGTCCTGCTCTCGCTGCACCGCGCCGAAGGGCTCGGCTTGCTGTTCGCGCAGGCCATGCATCTCGGCAAGGCAATCGTTGCCACCGGCTGGTCCGGCAATCTTGACCTGCTCACCGAGGACAACGCCTTCCTGGTGCCGGCATCGCTGGTGCCCGCCCACGATCCGCAAGGAACCTATGACTGGCCGGGCATGCTCTGGGCCGAGCCATCGGTCGAGGCGGCCGCGGCGCTTCTGCGCAAGCTTCGCGCCGATCCCCAGGTGCGCGTTCGGGCCGGCAGGGCAGCGCGGGCCGATGCGGAAAGGCTCTTCTGCAGGCAGAAGCTTCCTGTCTTCCCAGTCGCAGCAGCCCGGCGCTCAGCTCGTGAGCCGGGGCCGGCGAGGGTTCAGCGCGTGTGCCGCGCCATGCCTCAAGCGGGGGCTGAGGCGGCCGCGGAGGGAAAGGAGACGGCCTCCAGCTTGTTGCCGTCCGGATCGAGGATGAATGCGCCGAAATAGGTCGTCATCGCCGCTTGCCGGGGACCGGGGTCACCGGCGCTCGCTCCGCCGCCTGCCAGCGCGGCGGCGTGGAATGCGCGCACTGCTGCCTCGCCGGCGGCGCGCAGGGCGATGTGCCCGCCGGGATTATCCGCTGCCGGCGCCATGCCGGCGCGCAGATTGAGCCAGAGCTCGGGATACTTCTTGCCGAAGCCGACCGTTGCCGGCCGGGTCACCAGCTTGGCATATCCCAGCGGCGCGAGAACGCGCTCGTAGAATGCCGCCGCGGCGGCAAGGTCGCGAACGGGCACCGAGACGTGGTCGATCATGCGTCCCCCGGGCTGATGGCGGCAGCGGTATTTCCATCCGCCACCATAGCGCAC
>DATFCC010000186.1:0-10512 GCA_035253505.1 Hyphomicrobiaceae bacterium | reverse complement strand
CTACGGGCGCGGCGTATCGGACATGAAGGGCGGCATCGCCTGCTCGATCCTCGCCGCCTCGCTGCTGGCGCACTGCCGCGACGCGTGGCAGGGCGAGATCGTGCTGACGCTGGCGGGCGACGAAGAGAACATGGGCTCGCTCGGCACGGGCTACCTGCTGGAGCACGTGGCCGAGGCCAAGGGCGACGCCAACATCTGCGGCGACGTCGGCTCGCCGACGGTGATCCGTTTCGGCGAGAAGGGCCTGCTGTGGATCGAGGTCGAAGCCCTGGGCGCCGCCGCCCACGGAGCCCATGTGCACAAGGGCATCAATGCCGTCGATCGGCTGCGGGGCGCGCTCGATCTCGTCAAGGGCTTGGAGCGGCTTGCCGTGACGCCGCCGGCCAAAGTCGCGCGCGCCATTGCCGCCGCCCGGCTCATCTCGGAGGCGGTGTCGGGCGAAGGAGAAGCCGACACGCTGCAGCGGGTGACGGTCAACATCGGCACGATCGCCGGCGGCGTGTCGCCCAACCTCATTCCGGCCCATGCATCGGCGGCTGCGGATATCCGCGCGCCGGTCGGCATTTCTGTCTCGACACTCGAGGAGCGGTTGACCGCCTGGCTCGGGCCGCTCGAAGGCGTCACATGGCGTGTGCTGCGGCGCTTCGAGCCGAACTTCACCGATCCCGAGCACGAAATCGTCGCGCGGGTGCGATCCGTCGCCGAGGAAGTGCTGGGCCGGCCAGCGGCGATCAACATGCGCGTCGGTGGCTCGGATTCGCGCTGGTATCGCCTGCACGGCGTGCCCACGGTGGTATGCGGGCTGACACCCTTCAACATGGGCGGCCCCGACGAGCACATCCTCATCGACGAGCTGGTGGCGGTCGCCAAGGTGCACACGCTCGCCGCATTCGACTTTCTCGGCCCTCCCGCCTGAGCGGAGGGTTGCACCCCAGGAGCCTGCCATGGCCAAGCTGTCCGACGAAGACCTGTTCACGCTGCCCTTGACATTCATGGGCGCGCCCTACGGCCGCCCGGGCCCCGGCACGCGCGCCGCGATCCTCGGGCTGCCGTTCGACTGCGGCACGCATCCCTTTCGCGTCGGCGCGCGCAGCGGCCCGGATGCGGTGCGGCTGCAGTCGCCCCTGATCCGCCGCTTCAATCCAACGCATGCCGACTTCGATCCCATAGCGGCGCTGCGCGTCACCGACTGCGGCAACGTGAAGGTGACGCCGGGCCGCATCCTCGACGCCTTCGAGCGCATCGAGCAGGCGACGAGCCGGGTGATGGAAACGGGAGCCCTGCCGGTGACCATCGGCGGCGACGGCTCGATCACCGTGCCGGTGATGCGGGCAGTTGGAAAGCGCCACCCAAACCTCGTGGCGCTGCATATCGACTCCCACACGGACGCCTACGCCTATGACCCGGCCGACAAGTACAACGCCGCCACCCAGTTCACGCACGTCGCCGAGGAAGGGCTGCTCGACGCGTCCTCCTCCTGGCATGTCGGCATTCGCGGCACCACCTTCGCGCAGGGCATCGTGCCCCGCGCCCGCGCGCTGGGCTACCGGGTGGTGCCGCTCGATGATCTGGTGCGCGGCGGCTTCAGCCAGCGCATGGCCGAGTTCCGCGACCAGGCCGCCGGCCGCCCCGTCTACATCTGCTTCGACATGGACGTGTTCGACCCGTCCTGCGCGCCCGGGGTGTGCTCGCCGTCGTGGGGCGGATTGTCGGCGCGCGAGGGCATCGACCTGATCCGCACGCTCACCGATCTCAACATCGTCGCGGTGGACGTGGCCACCGTCAGCCCGCCGCAGGACGTCAACAACATGGCGGCGCATTTGTGCGCGCACGTGATCTACGAGATGCTGGTGCTGCTGGCCCGGCAGTTCCGTCTCGCACCAAGCGCCTGACGTCGCGGAGGCACCTTATCATGACTGACCACGAGGTATTCGAACTCGGGCCGCTGGTGCTGCAGCGCGGGCTGACCCTGCCTTCCGCCCACGTCGCCTACAAGACCTACGGCCGCCTGGCGCCGGACAAGTCGAATTGCGTTCTCTACCCGACCTCCTACGGTGCCCATCACACCGACATCGAATGGCTGATCGGTCCGGGCCGCATCCTCGATTCCGACCGCTACTTCATCGTCATCGCCAATCAGTTCGGCAACGGGCTGTCGTCCTCGCCGAGCAATCTCGCGGAGCCGTTCGGGCTCGGCCGCAATCCGATCTTCACGCATTGGGACAACGTGCATGCGCAGGAGCGGCTGTTGCGCGAGCGGTTCGGTGTGACGCGCCTGGCGCTCGCCTACGGCTGGTCGATGGGCGGCCAGCAGGCCCTGCACTGGGGTGCCATCTTTCCGGATCGTGTGAAGGCCATCTGCGCGATATGCACCTCGGCGCGCACGAGCCCGCACAACAAGGTGTTTCTCGAAGGCATTCGCGCCACGCTGACCGCCGATGCGGCATGGCAGAACGGGCGCTTCGTCGAGCGACCGGTACGCTCGCTGCGCGCCTTCGGCCGCGTCTATGCCGGCTGGGCCATGAGCCAGGCCTTCTACCGCGAGCGCCTGTGGGAAGGCATGGGGTTCGCCTCGCTGGAGGACTACCTCGTGCGCGCCTGGGAAGGCAATTTCCTCCGCCGCAACGCAGAGGACCTCGTATCGATGATCGACACCTGGTACCACTCCGATATCTCCGACAACACGCTGTATGCCGGCGATCTCGGCAAGGCGCTGGGTGCGATCACGGCGCGGTCGATCGTCATGCCCTCCACCACCGACCTCTATTTCACGCTCGCCGACAGCGAGGCCGAGACGAAGCTGATGCCCAAAGCGGAGCTCCGCCCCATCCAATCCATTTGGGGTCACCGCGCCGGCAATCCCATCCAATGCCGCGAGGACGAGGCGGTGATCCGCACCGCCGTGCGCGATCTTCTCGCGGGCTGAAGTAGGCGGCGCACACTTCGGGAGAGCACATGTCGTACGCCAAGGAGCTTCAGCAGCGGTTCGGTGATGGGCTGGGGCCGGACGAGCCCGGCCTTGCCGACATTCCCTTCCTGCGCGGCGTGCTGGGCCGCAAGACGGTGCGCGCCTACACCGCGCAAGTCCCCACCGATGCCCTTCTCGATCTGCTCTGCGCGGCGGCACTCAGCGCGCCGGCCAAATCCGACTTCCAGCAGGCATCGATCCTGCGCGTCCTCGACCCCGGCCGCCGCAAGCGGCTGGGCGACCTGTTCCCCGCAATGCCATGGATCGGGAATGCGCCCGCCTTCTTCGTCTTCCTCGGCGATGCCCGGCGCCTGCAGCGCATCGGCGAGCTGCGCGGCAAGCCGATCGACAACGGCACGCTCGAGGGCTTCTTCAACGCCTCGGTCGACGCGGCGCTGGCCCTGCAGACCTTCATCCTGGCGGCCGAATCCGCAGGGCTCGGCTGCTGCCCTATTAGCGTTCTGCGCAACCGTGTGAATGAAGTCGCTGACATTCTCGCCCTGCCCGACAAGGTGTTCCCCGTCGCCGGGTTGTGCGTTGGCTATCCGGCACGCGCAGGGTTCGTCAGCCTCCGCCTGCCGCGGACCGTCACGATGCATCTCGACACGTACGACGACAGCAACCTGCCCCAGGGCGTGGCCGACTACGACCGGCGCCGCGATGCCATCCACTCCATCCCCAAGGCACAGCATCGCGGGGTCGAGGAATTCGGCGAGGCCGACTTCTACGGCTGGTCGGAGGACAAGGCGCGGCAGGCCGCCAAGCCCGAGGGTGCGGCCTTCCCCGCCTACTTGCGCAAGCATGGTTTCTCGCTGGATTGAGCGAGGTCGCACCCCGTGACCATTTGCGCGTCAGGTGCCGGCGGTGCACTCTGTCGGTCAACCGAAACGGGAGACGCCCATGAAGATCAAGCGCATCGAGCACGTGGCGATTGCCGTGAAGAGCATCAAGGCAATGCGCGACATCTTCGAGAACAAGCTCGGCATCAAGATGGAGTACGAGGAGCATCTGCCCGAGCACAGCACCAGCCTCGCCATGTTCCCGATCGGCGAGACCTACCTGGAGCTGCTGGAGTCGGACAAGCCCGGGACCGGCACCAGCCGCTGGATCGCCGAGCACGGCGAAGGGCTGTTCCACATCTGCCTGGAGGTCGACAACATCGACGAGGCGATGACGGAGCTGCGAGCCAAGGGCGTGGGTTTCCAGACCGAGAAGCCGATGATCGGCCATGGCAACTGCCGCATCGTCTTTCTCGATCCGAAATCGACCGGCAATCTCGTCGTCGAGCTGGCCGAGATGCCGAAGGACGGGGCGCACGGCGTCAGGCACGCCGCCGAGTAGCGGCCCCGGCCTGCCGGCTTCGGCGCAACCGCGGAACTCAGAAGAGGGCGTAGCCGCCGTCGATGAGGAAGGTATCGCCCGTGTGATAGGCGGAGGCCTGGCTCATCAGGTAGACGGCGATGCCGCCGAAGTCGTCGCCGGTGCCCCAGCGCCGCATCGGGATGCGCGGCTTGACGTTGCCGGAGAATTTCTCGTTGCCGATCGCATTGGCGGTCATGTCGGTCTCGATCCAGCCCGGCAGGATGGCATTGGCGCGGATGCCGTGACGCGCCATCTCAACCGCCAGCGCGCGGATCATCGAGATCAGGCCGCCCTTGGTGGCAGCGTAGTGCTCGCTGCGGGCGGCTCCTTCGATGGCCGCCAGCGAGGCCGTGCCGACGAGCACGCCGCCGCCGCCGCGTCCCACCATGTGGCGCGCCGCCGTGCGGAATGTGTAGAAGGCGCCGTCGAGGTTGACCTTGAGCACGCGATGCCATTCCTCGCTGCTCATCTCCATGAACGAGCGCGTGCCGCGCCCGCTGACGCCGGCGTTGGCGAAGCAGCCATCCACCCTGCCGAGCTTGCCGACCGTCTCGGCGAAGGCGGCATCGACCGACTTCTCGTCGGAAACGTCGCACTCCAGCGCCAGTATGCGGCGTCCGGTGCCGCTCAGCTCGGCCCTGGCGGCGGCATTCTTGTTGGCGTTCGTGCCCCAGATCGCCACGTCGGCGCCGGCCTGCGCCATCGCCCGCGCCATGCCGAGCCCGATGCCGCTGTTTCCGCCCGTAACCAGGGCCACCTTGCCGGTCAGGTCGAAGGGCTTGTACATGGGGCTCGCTCGCTCCGCTCATTGCCGACCCAGAATGCGCATTTGCCGCCCGCAAGCAAGACCGCAGTTGCCGCGGCAGCGGCCTCCGGGCACGCGGTCAAAACAGGAAGTAGCGCTGCGTCATGGGCAGCGATCTCGCAGGCTCGCAGGTGAGCAGGTCGCCGTCGGCGCGCACCTCGTAGGTCTCGGGGTCCACCTCGATGTCGGGCGTCGCGTCGTTGAGGATCATCGACTTCTTCGAGATGCCGCCGCGCGTGTTCTTCACCGCCAGCAGGCGCTTCTGCAAGCCCAGGCGCTCGCCCAGCGCGCCGTCGATGGCCGCCTGGCTGACGAACGTCACCGCCGAGGAGGTCACGGCCCGGCCGAAGGCGCCGAACATCGGCCGGTAGTGCACGGGCTGCGGCGTCGGGATCGAGGCATTGGGGTCGCCCATCGGCGCGGCGGCAATGCTGCCGCCGAGCAGCACCATGTCGGGCTTGACGCCGAAGAATGCCGGGCTCCACAGCACCAGGTCGGCGCGTTTGCCCGTTTCCAGGGACCCCAGCTCGTGCGCCACGCCCTGGGCGATGGCCGGATTGATGGTGTACTTGGCGATGTAGCGCTTGACCCTGAAGTTGTCGTTGCCGGGTGAATCCTCCTTCAGCGCGCCGCGCTGCACCTTCATCTTGTGGGCGGTCTGCCAGCAGCGGATGATCACCTCGCCGACGCGGCCCATGGCCTGGCTGTCGGACGAGATCATCGAGATGGCGCCGATGTCGTGCAGGATGTCCTCGGCGGCTATCGTTTCGCGCCGGATGCGGCTCTCCGCAAAGGCGATATCCTCGGGAATGTTGGGATCGAGGTGGTGGCACACCATGAGCATGTCGAGATGCTCCTCGAGCGTGTTCACCGTGAAAGGCCGCGTCGGATTGGTGGAGGAGGGCAGGACGTTGGCGAGGCCCGCCACCTTGATGATGTCGGGTGCATGGCCACCGCCGGCGCCTTCGGTGTGGAAGGCATGAATGGTGCGGCCCTTGAAGGCAGCGATCGTGTTCTCCACGAACCCGGACTCGTTCAACGTGTCGGTGTGGAGCATCACCTGCACGTCATGCTCGTCCGCCACCGAGAGCGCGCAGTCGATGGCCGCCGGCGTCGTTCCCCAGTCCTCGTGCAGCTTGAGCGCGCAAGCGCCGCCGAGGACCATCTCCACCAGCGCGCGGGGCTGCGCCGCGTTGCCCTTGCCCGAGAAGGCGAGGTTCATCGGGAAGGCGTCGGCGGCTTCTATCATGCGCGCCAGATGCCAGGGGCCGGGCGTGCAGGTGGTCGCGGCCGTGCCCGTGGCAGGGCCGGTGCCGCCGCCGATCATCGTGGTGATGCCCGAGTTCAACGCTTCCTCGATCTGCTGCGGGCAGATGAAGTGGATGTGGCTGTCGATGCCGCCTGCCGTCAGGAGCTTGCCCTCGCCGGCGATGGCCTCCGTGCCCGGGCCGATGACGATCGTCACGCCGGCCTGGACATCAGGATTGCCGGCCTTGCCGATGCCGGCGATGCGGCCGTCGCGCAGCCCCACGTCTGCCTTGACGATGCCGGTGTGATCGATGATCAGTGCGTTGGTGATGACGGTATCGACCGCGCCCTCCGCGCGCGAGGCCTGAGACTGCCCCATGCCGTCGCGGATCACCTTGCCGCCGCCGAATTTCACCTCCTCGCCGTAGGTGGTGAGGTCCTTCTCCACTTCGACGACGAGATCGGTATCGGCGAGCCGCACCTTGTCGCCGGTGGTGGGCCCGAACATGTCGGCGTAGGCGGCGCGCGAAATCCTCATGGGCATGTAACGCGATCCCTCTACTTGGCGTCCGGCAGACGCGTCGCCTGGCTGGCTGCGATCTGCCAGCTTTCACCCATCCGCACGTAAACCACCGTCCAGCGGAAACTGTAGGTCTTGCCGTCGGCGAGCGACCGGATCGGGCTGACGCCCGTGGCGATCGCGGTCCATCCCCCGGGCACGCGGATGACGAGGTCGCTCACCGGCGCCGTCTCAATCGCGGGATCGCCGGCGAGCACCTGGACGATGCGCGCGTCCTTGCCGTCGACCTTGCCCGAGCCATGCGTGTGCACGAAACCGTTCGCATAGATCCGGCGCAGGGCCGCTGCGTCCTTCCGCTCGATGGCAGCGACCACCGTCTTGCGGAACTCGATGACCTCCTCGGCCGTCGCCTTCTCCTCGCGGTCGCTCAGGATGGCCGGCGGATGCGCGAGGGCCGCCAGGGCGGGCAGCAGCGCCAGCACGAACACGCCTGTCCCGACCCGGCGAGCACTTTGCATCAGAGCGGCCCCATGATGGCTTGCTGGAACCCGTAGACCTCGCGCTTGCCGGCAAACGGAACGAGGGCGACGTCGCGCGTCTGCCCCGGCTCGAAGCGCACCGCGGTGCCGGCCGGGATGTCGAGGCGGCAGCCGCGGGCCACCGCGCGGTCGAACTGCAGGGCGGCATTGGTCTCGGCGAAATGATAGTGCGAGCCGACCTGGATCGGCCGATCACCCGTATTGGCGACGGTCACGGTGACGGCCTGCCGGCCGGCGTTGATCTCGATCTCGCCCGGCGCCGTGATGACCTCTCCCGGAATCATCGCGAGCTCCTTTAGACGACTGCCAATGCCACGCCGGCCACAGCCACGAGCGCGCCGGCGCCGCGCACGGCGAGCCGGCCGGGGTTGCTCCTGGCCAGTGCGGCAATCCCCAGTCCCACGGCATGCAGCAGCACCGTGGCGACGGCAAAACCTGCCGCGTAGCTCACAGCGGCACCGCCGCTCGGAAGCTCCGCGCCGTGTGCGTGACCGTGGAGCAGCGCGAACACGGCGACCAGCGCGGCACCGGCGGCCACGGGCAGCCGCGCCGCGGCCAGCACGAGCAGGCCAAGGGCAACAACCGACGCCAGAATGCCCGACTCGACGAGCGGGACCGGCACGCCGGCGATGCCGAGGGCACCACCGGCCAGCATCACGCCGACGAATGCCGCCGGCCAGGCCCACAGCGCGCGGCCGCCGTTGAGCCCGGCCCAAAGCCCCACCGCGACCATCGCCAGCAGGTGATCGAGGCCGGTCCACGGATGGGTGAAGCCGGAGGCGAACGAAAATGCGTGCTCGGCGCCCGTGTGGGCCAATGCCGGCATGCTCGACATCAAGGCGATCGCCGCCGCCAGCCCCGCGCAGGCGGGGATCCACGCAAGGCGCGGCTCGGACACAGATCGTGGCGGGAATGCCCGCCTGCGCGGGCATGACGTCTCATTGCAATCCGCTTGCGACGATCCTTGTCTACGCTGCGTCTTCACACTCTCGCTCCTTGGCTTACCTGATCGGCTTGTGCACGGTGACGAGCTTGACGCCGTCGGGAAACGTGGCCTCGACCTGCACGTCGTGGATCATCTCGGCTATCCCTGCCATCACCTGGTCGCGCGTGACGACATGGGCGCCCGCCTGCATGAGGTCGGCCACGCTGCGGCCGTCGCGCGCGCCTTCCACCACGAAATCGGAGATCAGCGCGACGGCCTCGGGATAATTGAGCTTCACGCCGCGCTCCAGCCGGCGGCGCGCGACGAGCGCGGCCATCGAGATCAGCAGCTTGTCCTTCTCGCGCGCGGTGAGGTTCATGCGTTCGCCCCCGACATCGTCATTCTCAACACTGCCACACGCGCGGCAGCGGCCGGCCGCTCAGCTCCCGCACAAGGGGCGCAATTCCGCGGATCAGGGACCGGCTGTCGCCGGCCATGGCGCGGACGACCAGCATGCCATCCCACGCGCTCGCGCCGGCGTGGCAGTCTTGCCCCTGCAGAATGCCGCGGACGGCCTCGAGACGGGAAGCCGCGTCGGTCGCGACATAGATGAGCATGGCGGCGAGGCGGGCGCCAGCAAGGGTCGCCGGTCGGCCGAGGGCAGTCGCGATGTCGCCGCCGGCGCGAAAGGTGTCGGCGAAGACGAGCCGCCCGCTGCGGCGGATGCGCCAGGCGTCACGGAAGGAGCCATGATGCAGCGTCTCGCCCATCGCCTGCCGGCCGAAGACGAGGCATTCGACGGCGAGGAGGCGGGCATCCGGCGCAAGCTCGACGCTGGTGAGGCGGTCGAGCCGCGCGCCATCGAACAGAATGGTGGGCTGCGGCAGCCAGGCGAGCCCGGCCGCCGGGCCAAGCGCCAGCCGGACGTCGATGGACGTATCGCCCTCGCGCGACCGGTAGATCTTCTCGGCCGCAGCGGTCGTGGCGGTGGCCGCGGCGCCGTCGCCGAGCGTCAAGGCGGTTTCCATGCGGTCGCCACCGGTCAGGCCGCCGGCCGTATTGAGGAGCACGGCTTCGGGCGCCGCGCCATCAGCGACCTTGGGGAAGCGAACGCGGGCGGCGCCCGCCTGGCGCAGCACGGCGAGGCGCGTGCGGCCATTCCGCCGGGCGAACTCCAGCCGGACCGATCCTTCCGTGCGAGGCAGCCAGGCCCGCGCTTGCAGCACCGACATTGCTCCCTGGTCGATGGCGATCAGACCGTAAGGTAGCGGCGAACGTCGCTCTCCACCATGGTCGCGCCCTCGCCCGCCATGACCACCTCGCCGCGCTCCATGACGGCGTAGCGGTCCGCCAGGGCGCGGGCGAAGTCGAAATACTGCTCGACCAGCACGATCGCCATCCTGCCCTGGTCGCGCAGATAGGCGATGGCGCGGCCGATGTCCTTGATGATCGAGGGCTGGATGCCCTCGGTCGGCTCGTCCAGCACGATCAGCTTGGGCTGCATGACGAGGGCGCGGGCGATGGCGAGCTGCTGCTGCTGGCCGCCGGACAGATCGCCGCCGCGCCGGCCGAGCATCGACTTCAGGATCGGAAACAGCTCGAACAATTCGCCGCCGATCTTGCGTGCGCTGCCGGGGAGGCGGGCGTAACCCGTCTCCAAGTTCTCCTGCACGGTGAGCAGGGGGAATATCTCGCGGCCCTGGGGCACGTAGCCGATGCCGCGTTGCGCGCGCTCGTGAGCGCGCATGCGCGTGATGTCCTGGCCGTCGAACATGATCTTGCCGGCGCTGACCGGCTGATGGCCGACGATGGCGCGCAGGAGCGAGCTCTTGCCCACACCGTTGCGGCCGAGCACGCAGGTGATCTTGCCCACCTCGGCATTGAGCGAGACGCGGCGCAGCGCCTGCGCGGCGCCGTAATGGAGGTCGATGCTCTCAACCGTCAACATCGCCCGCTCCCATTGGCTGCAGCCTCAATGATCGACGAGACTTGGCCCCTCTCCCCTGGGAGAGAGGACGCGAGGCCATGGCTTACGGCCGCGGACGTCCTCGCGGCCAGGAGAACTCGCTCTATGGCGCGGCCGTAAGTCATTCGGTCGAACTGGTGAGAGGCGACGATCGCAAGCGGAATGAAGGCCCCCCCATC
>DATFCC010000185.1:0-4090 GCA_035253505.1 Hyphomicrobiaceae bacterium | reverse complement strand
TCGTCAGGCGTCATCTGGAAGATCTCGCGGAAGATTCCCGGCGTGATGAGCGAGAGCGGGTTGACCAGCACTTCCGGCTTGGCCATCGGCCCCTGGATGGCAAACGTCATGCCGAACAGGCCTTCGCCGCGGGGCCCGGTGAGGACCGGGCCAAGAATGGGGATCTGGCTCGGCGCCTGCATGAGCCCGGACATCGGCACATAGGTGCCGCCGACGTCGAGCATCTGCGCCCTGAAATCGACCTTGCCGCGCATCGAGGCGCTGACGATCGGGCCGTTGACGATCGAGTCGTGCATGACGAACTGCCCGTGCCCCACCGAGAAGGGTACGCGCATGATATCGAAGTCGAACTGTTCGCGCATTACGGTGCGCCGCTTGCCGGGCGTGCCGTCGGAGTTCTGCAGCACCTCGGTGAGGATCGGATCGCCGAGCACGAGAAAGTCGCGCACCCACAGCGTGCCAGTGCGCTCGGCGGCGCCGCGTCCCTCCAGGTTGACCTCGAGGTTCAGGGCCCCGCCGACGGCGTTGGGGTAGAAGCCGACAAGCTTGAAGAGCTGGCCGGCATCCATGGCTTCCGCGCGCAGCCGGCGGTTCTGGCCCGCCTCGCTGCGCACCTCGGCGGCGAACGGCTTGCCGCCCTCGAGCACGCCGCGCGCATCCATCCACACAAGCTTGTTGGATCGCTTCTGGAGCTGCATCTTCACATTGCGCAGCGTGGTGTCGGAGAAGCCGATCACGGTGCCGATCTGCGCATTGAGATCGAGGCCGGGCCGCACCTTGGCGTTCGGGTCGCCGAGATGGGCGACGTCGAAGAAGGACCGGAAGAGATCGCGGCCATCATAGGTCTGGCCCTTTGCCGTGACGTCCCAGACGCCGTCGGGCCGCACCTTGCCGGAGGTCTCCAGGCTGGTGACCACGTTGAGCGAGAAGTTCGGGAAACGGAACTCCTTGAGCTTGTTGTCGGCGCCGATTCCCATCCAGCCTTCGATGGCGGCATTGTCGCCGACGAGGCGCACATTGTGCAGCTCGACGGGATAGGTGGCGCCGCCACGCACCACGTCGGCCTCGAAGACGCTGGCGCGGCCCTTCGGCTTGCGCCAGGCGACACTGTCGAGCACAACCTCGGCGTTGAGCAGGTCGGCGCGCAAGTGGATGCGTTTTTCGCCGCGCGCATCCTTGGAAAGCGTGACGTCGACACCGACGTCGCCCTGGACGATGTCGTTGATGTCGAGCCCGAGCTGGTTGCGGTAGCTGTTGTCCAGCACGGCACTGATGCGCAACGGCGGCTGCTTGTCGGCGGGCACGCCGAAGACGTGCTGCCACATGGCTTTCGCGGTCACGCCGCCGTTGATCAGCATGTCCGCCTTCGCCTCGGCGGAGGTCGGCGTCATGTCGACGACGATGTTGGCTCCCTGCACCTCGTAAGGAGCCATCACTTGACCGCCGCGCGCGTCGGCGATGCGCGTCTTCCCCTCGACCACGATATCGGCGGGCGTCAGATCGTGGCCGAGCGGCATCGATATGGTGAGCTGGGTGTCCAGCTTGCCGTCGATGCCGGCGATGGCGATGTCCGTGTCCCGCAGGAGGTGCAGCGGCTCGGCATTGAGCATCTCGAGCGCCAGGGCCAGCGGGCCCTGGCCGCGCAATGCGAGCTTGCCGGTACGCGGCAGCGGCTCCGTCATGTCGATGGTGAAGGCGCCCTTGAACGCGAGCTTGCGGCCGTCGCGGGCGGTGAAGGCCGCATCCGGAACCGTCAGCTCGAAGTTGCGGTCGTCGAACCGCAAGAGCACGCGCGGCGCTTCGAGCAGCGGCCAGTCGCGAACCAGGGCGAAGGCGAGGTTGGACCCTTCCAGGGTCAGCGAGCCGCGATCGCCGCCCCCGAGGCGGAACGACCCGCCCTGGACCATGCCGCGCGCTACGTGTTCCACCACCCAGTCGCGTGCCTTGGGCGCGAGCACCGCAGGCCACAGCGCCTTGAAGGTGCTGGCCGGCATCGGCCCGATCCGGCCCTCGATCCGCGTCTGGGCCGCGTCGGCCACCACGCCCTCGGCGGACACGTCGGCGCCGCCGGCCTTGACTCTGAGCTGCTGCAACGACACGCGGCCGTGGTCGGGCAGATAAACGCCGCGCATGGACCAGTCGTCGAGGTTGAGCCGCTCCAGCGCGGGAGGCTCGGCACCAATCCAGCCCCCGGCAGAATTGAAGGCGAACGACCAGCCCGGCCCTTCCGGGGTCTGCGCGTAGACGATGTTTCCGGTGAACTGCGCGCGGCTGTCGCCCCACACGATCACCGACGGCGCTACGTCGAACCGGCGGTTGGCGCGGTCGTAGGTGAGCGCCAGATGGCCGCCGTCGATGCGCAACGGCATCGCAACCCCGGGCAGCGTCACCTGCCCGGGCGCGGCGTCGACACCGATGGTGCCTGCCAATATCTCGCCGGTGTTCGACAGATCGACCTTGGCCTCGCCCCACACCGGCACGTCGAAGGCTTCGAGTGCGGAGAGCTGCGGCAGCATGCGGGCCATCCCGCGCGGCACCAGGCCCTGCACCGAGACCGCAAGCTGGAGAGCCTTCGCGTTCTCACGCTCACTGGTGCGGAAATTGATCGTCCAGGGGCCGGTGAGGGAATCGATCTTCGCCCGCCCGGCAATGGAGCTGCGGCTGCGGCGATGGTCGAGATCGATGTCGAGTTCGGGAACGCGCCAGATGCTCTTGCGACTGCCGTTGTCGATCACCACCGTTGCCGACCGGAGCCCCACTCCGCGCAGGTAGGCGCTTGCCTGCTCGCGGCGGCGGGCCCGGGCCGAGGACTCAGACAGCACCTTGATGAGGTCGATGCGACCGAGCCCGCCTTCGGCCTCCGCACGCCCGGCATTGGATGCCTGGACCTCCGTGACACCGCGGGCGACGGCGGCCTTCGTCCGCTCCGCCTCCGGCACCTCGCCCGGCGTCGCGAACTTCAGGGAGAGCACGCCATCGTCGCTGTAGAACAGCGACAGGCGGGGCGAGACGAGGTCGACGCTTTCCGGAGCGATACGCCCGCGCAGCAGCGCGGAACGGCTGAGCGAGATGGCAGCGGAAGGCGCGACCACCAGCGGCGTGTCGGCCGCATCGGCGAAACGCACATTCTTGAGCTCGAACTCGAGACGGCCGCCATCGGCCAGCCGGAGCACCACGGCTTCGACGCGCACGCGCAGGCCCGCCGCCTCCTCGGCGACGGCTTTCTCGATCGGCTGGATGAGGAAGTCCAGCGAGATGGCGCCATGCAAAAGCTTGACGTAGAGGAGGCCCATCGTGAGGGCCACGGCAAAGGCCGGAATGCCGAGCGCCTTGGCGGCAAAGGACAAGGCCCTTCCCCAGGGCCGCGAGCGCCCGCCGCGCGCGGTGACGCGCTGGGACCGCGTCTTGGGCACGCCTGTCCTGGGTGTTCCGCTGGACCTGCCGGTGCGAGCAGTGGTCGGGATCTCGGGGTAGTCCAGGCCGTCCGCGGCCTCGCCTGGAGGCGGCGTCGCGCGTCTGGCACCTCTCCTCCCCGTCGCGCTCACCACCGTCCCTCGCCCGAATGGCGGCCCCCACGGCCATTCTCAAGGCCGGCGCTGCCACCAACCCTTGCGCGCCCGCGACCGTCTTCACCGGCCCTCGCGCGCCACCCCTGCGCACAGACGCCCTTGATTCTCACACGGTATCCCGCAGGAAAAGGTCGGCGGCGCGGCGAGTCAAGGTACACGCCCGCGCTCAGCACCGGGACAGGAAGCAGGAAAAGCGTCCAAACCGTGGCGCGGCCTGTTCACGCACGCCGCGCCGCCCTACGGCGTTGCCACGCCGAACCGAACGCGGTTCACGTCTGCGGCTGAGGCTCGAGGCCGCCAGTCCCGGGCTCCGGCCGTGGCGGACGCATCTTGCCCGCCGCCGGTACCGCCGGACCTGCCGGACCCTTGGTCTCCTCGTCGTCGACCGCACGCACGATCTTCTCGCCGCGCATGACGCCCTGCACCTCCTCGCCACTGATGGTCTCGTACTCCATCAGCGCCTGGGTGATGGCTTCCAGCTTGTCGCGATTGCCGCCCAGCACCTCGCGCGCCTTCTTCTC
>DATFCC010000184.1:0-4768 GCA_035253505.1 Hyphomicrobiaceae bacterium | reverse complement strand
CGGACTCGAGCTCGGGCCGCGCCTACGAGGCCGTCAATGAAGCCGCCAGCGTCGCGCTGCGCGACTGCAGCAAGCCGACGATTGCCGCCATCTCCGGCTACGGCATGGGCGGCGGCTGTGCATTGGCGCTGGCCTGCGACCTGCGCGTCGGCGACGCGACAACGCGCATGGGCATACCGGCGGCGCGCCTTGGGGTGGTCTACGGAGAGCTCGACTGCGCCCTGCTCCATCGCCAGGTGGGGTTGGCCAACGCCAAGCGCGTGCTCTACAGCGGCCGCGCGTTCGATGCAAAGGAATGCCTGTCGATGGGCCTGCTCGACCTGGTGGCGCCGGGCGCCGCGATCGACGGCGCGCATGCGCTGGCTGGGGAGATGGCGGAGAATGCGCCGCTATCGCTGGCTGGCCATAAGACGATTCTGGAAGCCATCGCCGCCGGTACAGCCGGGCAACGTCACAGGGAGATCGCCGCCCTCATCGAAGGCTCCATGAACAGCGCCGACTATCGCGAGGGCGCCCGCGCGTTCCTGGAGAAGCGCAAGCCGGCCTTCACGGGCCGCTGAGGCGTTGCGGCATGTCGTGGCTCGGCGTCGATATCGGCGGGACTTTCACGGATCTCGTGCTGTTCGATCCGGCCGCGCGCACCCTGAAGGTGCTCAAGACGCCGTCGACCCCGCACAACCAGGCCGAAGGCGTGCTGACGGGCATCGCCCAGCTCGGGATCGACGCCGCGCGCCTCGAGCGCGTGGCGCACGGCACGACAGTGGCCACGAACACGGCACTCGAGCGCAACGGCGCTCGCCTGGCGGTGCTGGTGACGGCCGGCCACCGGGACGTGCTGGTCGTCGGTCGCGGCAACCGCATGGCCATGTACAACATCAAGGCGCCACCGATGCGCCCGCTGGTGCCGCGCTCGCAATGCATCGAGGTGCACGAGCGGCTGCGGGTCGACGGTTCCGTGCTGAGGCCGCTCGATGAGGCGCAGGTGGCCGCCATCGCCCGGCAGCTCGCCGAGCAGGACGTGGACGCCGTCGCCATCTGCTTCCTCCACGCCTACGCCAACCCGCGCCACGAGCAGCGCTGCGCGGAGATCGTCGCCAAGGCGCTTCCCGGCGCCATCGTCACCACCTCCTCGCAGGTTCTTCCCGAGTTTCGCGAATACGAGCGCTTCTCGACGACCGCGCTCAACGCCTACGTGGCCCCGCGCATGCGCCGCTACCTTGGCGACTTGCGGGGCAGGCTTGCGGATGGCGGCATGGCGGCACCCCTCGGCATCATGACATCGAACGGCGGCACGCTGCCTTCGCCCCGCATCGAGGCCATGCCGGTGCTGTCGATGCTGTCCGGCCCGGCGGCGGGCGTCATCGCCGCGGCCCATGTCGGTGCCGCCGCCGGCTATCCCGATCTCATCACCTGCGACATGGGCGGCACCTCGACCGACGTGTGCCTGGTGCGCGGCGGCGGCTACGCCATGACGACGGAAGGCCGCGTCGGCGCCTTTCCCATCAAGATCCGGCAGATCGACATCAATTCCATCGGTGTCGGCGGCGGCAGCATCGCCGCCTACGGTGCCGGCGGGTTCTTGACGGTCGGCCCGCGATCGGCCGGTGCCGTGCCCGGCCCCGCCTGCTACGGGCGCGGCGGGACGGAGCCGACCATCACCGATGCCAACGTGGCACTGGGCCGCCTGGGGCCGGATCAGCCGCTCGGTGGCGAAATCGCTCTCGACCGGGCGGCGGCGCGCACGGCGATTGCCGGGCTGGCGGCACAGGTGGGGCTGGCTCCGGTCGCCATGGCGGAGGGCATCCTGCGCATCGCCGCGGTGTCCCTCGCGGGCGCGATCAAGGAGATATCGGTCATGCGTGGCATCGACCCACGCGACTTCGCGCTGCTGCCGTTCGGTGGCGCCGGCCCTTTGCACGCGGTGGACGTGGCCGACGAGCTCGGCATGCGCACGGTGGTGGTGCCGCCTCTTCCCGGCAATTTCTCCGCGTTGGGATTGCTGATCGCCGACATGCGGCGGGACTTCGTGCGCACGCGGGTGTCGGCCGCGGCGGAGACGTCGGCGGAGCAGGTGCGAGAAGCGCTGCGCGCACTGCTGCGCGATGGCGATGCCGAGCTGGCGGCAGCGGGCTTCGCGCCGGAGCGCCGGCGCCATGCCGCGAGCCTCGACATGCGCTATGCGGGGCAATCCTTCGAGCTGTCGGTGCCGGTGGCTCTCGACGTGCCGGACATGGGGCGCATCGTGCGAGCCTTCCACGAGGTCTATGCTGCGCGCTACGGTGCTGCCACGCATCGCGCCGTCGAGATCGTCAGCTACCGCCTGGCGGCGTGGGGCCTGTCCGACAAGCCGAGCCTGCCCGGCATCACGGCGCAGGCACGCTCGATGGAGCGCGCGGCCGCGGGCACGCGCGCCGTGGTGTTCGGCGGCGAGGAGCGGCCGGTGAATGTCTTCCATCGCGATCGCCTGCCCGCCGGCCATGTGCTCGCCGGCCCGGCGCTGATCGAGGAGAGCGGCTCTACAACCGTCGTCCCGCCAGGATGGTCCGCGGGGCTCGATACGGCCGGCTGCCTCGTCCTGCGACGCGGCCAGGGGTGACGGCCATGGACCCGATCACGCTAGAAGTGCTGACCCAGGCCCTGATCGCCACTGTGCGCGAGATGCGCGCCACCGTGTGCCGCACCGCCAGCTCGGTCGCCATCTACGACGCGAAGGACTTTTCCTGCGGCCTGTTCGCCCCCGACAGCCAGGTCATCGCCCAGTCGGAGGACATCGGCTCGCACGTGGTGCCGCTGCCATGGTCGGTGCGCTCGGCCATGGAGAAGATGGGCGCCAGCCTCGCGCCCGGCGATGTGATCCTCGCCAACGATCCCTACGCCGGCGGCACGCATCTCAACGACGTGACGATCATCTACCCCGTGTTCCGGGACGGGAGGCTGATCTTCTTTCCTGCGGTACGCGCGCACTGGGCCGATGTGGGCGGCATGGTGCCGGGCAGCATGTCGGGCAAAGCGACCGAGATCTACCAGGAGGGCATCCGCATCCCGCCGCTGAAGATCCTGGAAGGCGGACGGATGAACGAAGCGGCGCTGGACCTGCTGCTCGCCAACATGCGCGTTCCCGACGAGCGGCTCGGCGATTTCCAGGCCAGCCTGGCGGCCTGTCGCGTGGCGGAGATGCGCATCCATGACATCTGCAACCGCTACGGTGTGGACGATCTGCTCGAGGCCGTGCGGCTCGACCTCGATCGTGCGGAAGCGCGCATGCGGGCTTGCATCGCCGAGCTACCGGATGGCACCTGCCACTACGAGGACTACCTCGAGACATTCATGGGCGGCCGTTTCGAACCCCTGCTGCTGCCGCTGGCCTTGACGGTGACCGGCGATCGCATGATTGCCGATTTCACCGGCGCCTCCCCGCAGGTGCCGTTCCCGGTCAACTCGACGGCCGCCGTGTCTGCCGCCGGCGTGCTCATCACGGTCAAGTCGGTGTTCGACCCGCAGGCCCCTCTGAACCAGGGCTCGTTTCGGCCCATCGAGGTGATCACCCCGCCGGGCACCATCGTCAACGTGCAGCGGCCGGCGCCGGCCGGATCGCATGGCGAGATCCGCAAGCGCGTGATTGCGACCATGGTCGGCGCGCTCGCGCAACTGGTGCCTGACAAGGTGGCGGGGGACCTGTGCCGAACCTCGTTCCACAACCTGATCGGTGGCTTCGATACGCGATCGGGCCGCGAATGGGTGCACTACGAGTGGTCGGCCGGCGGCAACGGCGCCTTTGCCGAGGATGATGGGCCGAGCGCCATCGCCACCATCGACTGGGGCGACCTCGTCACGGTGCAGTCCTCCGAGGTGGTCGAAACCCGCATGCCGCTTCTGGTGGAAAGCTCGCGCCTGGCGGCCGATTCCGGCGGCGCGGGCACGACGCGCGGCGGACTCTCCATGCAAAGGGCGCTGCGTGTGCTGGCGCCGGATGCGCGCTATTCCCTGCTTTCCGATGGCGCGGTGGTGCCGGCGTTCGGCGTGCTCGGCGGATTGTCTGGGGTGCCTGTCGGCGCCTGGGTCGATCGCGGCGAAACGGTGAGCGATTTCGATACGCCGGGCAAGGTCGCGGGCCATCCCCTGGCGACCGGCGACGTGGTGATGATCCGCTCTGCCGGCGGCGGAGGCTACGGCGATCCGCTCGAGCGCGATCCCGCCCGCGTCGCCGAGGACGTGCGCGAGGGATATGTATCGGCCGAGGCGGCGCGTGCGCTCTACGGCCTGGTGGTGTCGAGTTCGGGCAGCGTCGATGTGGCAGCGACTGCCGATGCGCGCAAGCGGCTGGGAGCTAGCCGCACACGCCTTGCCTTGGTCGCCGATGAGAACGCATTCGAGGCGGGTGCCGTCAGCCGGCGGCGCGTCTGGCGGCTCAACCCCGCCGACGCGGCAACGGCAGGTGTCGCCGAGGACGATGTCGTCGAACTCGACACGGGTCGGGCGGCTCCGCTGCGCGGCTGGGCGCGACTCGATGCGGGTGTCGAGCGCGGGACCGTCCCGATCGATCGGCGCGGCCTGTCGATCCTGAAGGCCGGGCTGGGCGACGAGGCAGTTCTGCGCCGGCTCGCGCCATCGCCCTCACCCATGCCATTGCCGCAAACATCGTAGCGCGCGTGCCCGGCTGTCTGGGTCCCGGATATTTCGCTTCGCGAAAATTCCGGGATGGCATTTGGTGGAGGCGGCACGGTGCCCTCCCATTGCCATCCCGGCCGGAGCGGAGCGGAGAGCCGGG
>DATFCC010000183.1:0-4939 GCA_035253505.1 Hyphomicrobiaceae bacterium | reverse complement strand
ATCGGTTCGACCTGGATCGGAAACGCGCTAGGCGTTGAACGCGATGACGCTGCGCACCACCTTGCCGGCCTTCATGTTGGCGAAGCCCTGATTGATCTCGGACAGCTGGATGCGGTCGGAGATCCAGTCGTCGAGGTGCAGCTTGCGCTGCTGGTAGAACTGGATCAGCCGCGGCATGTCCACGCGGAAGCGGTTGGAGCCCATCGACGAGCCCTGGATCCTGCGCTCGCGCAGGAAGTCGAAGCCGTGCAGCTCGATCTTCTGCCCGAACGGCACCATGCCGACGATGGTGGCCGTGCCGCCGGCCCGCAGCATCTGGAAAGCCTGCTCGGCGGTGGCCTTGGTGCCGAGGCACTCGATGGCGTGGTGCACGCCGCCCTTCATCAGCTCCTGGATGCGCTTGACGGGATCGCCATCCTTGGGATTGACGAGATCGGTGGCACCGAGCTTGGTTGCGAGCTGCAGCTTCACAGGGTTGGTGTCCACGGCGATGATGCGGCCCGCGCCGGCGATCGCCGCACCGTTGATCGCCGCCATGCCGACGCCGCCGCAACCGATCACCGCAACGGTCTCGCCGGGCGCAACCTTGGCGGTATTGACGGCCGCGCCGTAGCCCGTGATGACGCCGCAACCGATCAGCGCCGCGCGGTCGAGGGGAAAATCCTCGCCGATCTTCACCAGCGCGTTCTCGTGCACCAGCATCATCTCGGCGTAAGAGGAGAGGTTGGTGAAGGTATGCAGCGGCTGCCCCCTGAGGCTCAGCCGCCTGGCCACGCCCGGCAGCATCTTCACGGTCGTGTCGGTGCAGATGAACGGCCGTCCCGTGGTGCAGTTGTCGCAGGTGCCGCAGAACACCGACAGGCAGGTGATGACGTGATCGCCCTTCTTCACGTACGTCACCTCCGAGCCGACCTCCTCGACGATGCCCGCGGATTCGTGACCCAGCACCACGGGCACCGGGTGCGGATAGAGGCCTTCGATGAAATGCAGATCCGAGTGGCACAGGCCGGCATAGGCCGTGCGCAGCAGCACCTCGCGCGCCGCCGGCTTGTTGATGGTGACGTCCTCGATCACCAGCGGCTGGTTCGCCTCGTGCATGACGGCGGCTTTCATGAGTGCGCTCCTTGGCTTTCCTCGCGCCTACTGTGCCCATCGCGCGCCGAAACCGCAATGGACCGGGCGGTGGGGGCGCATGCGCGGACGCGCCTCAATCGCCCGAGAGCGCCTTGCGAAAGCGCTGGACGAAGCCCGCGCGCTCCTCGGCCTCGCGCCGCAACCTCAAGCCTTCGGCCGAGATGATGGTCACCTCCGCCTCCTCCACCGGCGCGGCCGGCGCATCCACCCGATCGCCGGCGGGCTGGGGCGGTGCTGCACGCAGGCCGCGCAGACGCTCGAACAGGTCGGAATTGCGCTGCGTGCCGAGATCGGGCGGCATGTCAGCCGACGGCAGCATGGGCGCGCTGGTCTCGCGCACGACGAAGGTCACGGTTGCCTCTGGCGGGTCGGTCGACACCGGGGGCGCGGGTGCTTCGACCCGCCTGGCGGGCCGGCGCGGTGCCGCGCGGGGGCCATCGTCGTCCTCGTCCAGGCGGTCGAGCCGGTCGGCAAGCCGATCCTGCGCCCGCGGGGGCCGGGTCTCCGCCGCCGCGGACGGCTTGCCGGCCTGCCCTGGGGTCTGCGCCTGCGGGCCTCCGCCCAACAGCCCGTCGAGTTCCTCAAGCAGCGCGCCGCGAGCATGGTCGCCGCCGGCAATGGCATCGGTGATGCGTTTCCAGAGGGAATAGTGCGCGTTCGTCGCCAGCGCCATTTCGAGCCGCATGTCACGCAGGTTGCGGGCGCTGTCCTCCGCCCCGCCGGGCGCCTCGGTGCGCGGTTGCCGCAGCGCCCGCCAGTTCTCGTCCGACTCCAGGGCCGCCTCCAGCCGGGAGCGAGCCTGCTCCAAGGCGTCCAGCTCGGCCTTCGTGGGCGGGGCCGCCACCGGCTTCCCTCCTCTTCGTTCCGCCGGTCCAGCATGAGGCGGCTCGGGGCTCGCGTCGTATTTCGGCGCCTCCGATGCCCTCTTCTGGTCGCCTTCCGGGTGCGTGTACAGGATGGCTTTGTCACAAGGTTATAGCAGAGGGATGGCCGTGATGCTCGACGCCGCACAGGGCCAGGGCTAGGTTCCGCCGCGCGAGCGCACGACCCATCGACAGGCGGCCTCACCGCCTCTGCGAGAGGTCTGCCCGTGGAGCCGCCCCATGCTTTTCCGGCAGATACGAAGCGTCCTGCAAGCCTTCTACGCCCTGTTCGCCGACAGCGGCTTTGCAATGGCCGGCGCGGTCGCCTACTCGTTCGTGCTGTCCTTCTTTCCGTTCTGCATCTTCCTTGGCGCCGTGGCCGGATATTTCGGCGGCGAGCCGCTGGCAAAGCAGGCCGTCGCGCAGCTCTTCGAGCTGTTCCCCGCCCCCGTGGCGCAGGCCATCGCCCCCGAGGTCATGACCGTGATGGGCCGCAGCCGGTTCGGCCTACTCACCATCGGTGCGCTCGTTGCCCTGTTCTTCGCCACCAGCGCCATCGAGAGCCTTCGCGCGGCGCTCAACGTCGCCTATCGGGTGAAGGAGCGTCGGGCCTATTTCTGGTGCCTGCTGGAGAGCATGCTGTTCGTGATCGTCAGCGCCGTGGGCATGCTCGTGCTGACGTGGGGCGTGGTCGTCGGCCCGCAGGTGGCGTCCCGTTTCAAGCCCGACTGGCTGCTGTGGCTCGCCGACACGGGCTGGATCGCGCTGCTGGTGCGCTACGGGATCGTCGTTGCCGCCATCGGCCTGCAGCTCGTCGCCTATCACTTGTGGCTGGCGGCCGGACACCGCCGGCTCGGCGATGTCTGGCCCGGCGTGCTGCTCTCCATCCTGCTGTGGGTGGTCGCCGCCCAGCTTTTCGCCTCCTGGCTGACGATCAGCGACTACTCGCGCTTCTACGCCGGCCTCACCCGCATCATGAGCGCGCTCGTGTTCTTTCAGGTGAGCGCCATCATCGTCATCGTCGGCGCGGAGCTCAACCGCGGCATTGTCGAGGTCAGGCGCCGCCTCGCCGTGGCCGACGAGATGAGCGGGGAAACGACCACCATGCCGACACCTCCCTCCAGCGAGAGCTATGGCGTCGATCATTGAGGTTGGGATCGTCGGTCGTCCGTCAGTTGCGCGGCCACAGCGCGGCGATCGGGCCGCCGGCGCCATGCACGGGGTCCGTGGCGGGTACGGGGACGCTGGCGATCCGCGCCAGCATCTGTGCCGTCGCCGCGCCCCGGCACAGATCGGCGTGCTGGTTCGGCGGGTAGGCACCGACCACGAGAAAATCGCGCGATGCCTCGAGGCGAAAATGACCCGTGCCTGCCGGCAGCAGCGCGACGTCGCCCGGACCTACGGCGACCTCGCATCCGCCGGGGCCGCCCAGCACAAGGCGTGCGCGGCCCGCGGCAAATCCCAGCACCTCGTGCACATTGGAATGGTAGTGGTGGAACGCGTAGACGCCGTCGCGCCACTGGGGAGGCCAGCCGTTGCGTTGAAACAGCTCCTCGAAGGCTGAAGCCGGATCGGCGCCATCCGTCGGAACCGCGCCGCGATAGAGCAATACGGGCAGCCGCGGGTTGTTCGGCATCCACCCGTTGGCGGCGAGCTGCAGGATCTGCGGATTCTTGTCAGGCATGGAAAGGCCGTCGCATGTCGCTTTGCTGGGGCTACAACCCCGTTACCCGGGAGCGGAGGCGCGCCGGATCGTAGGGCGCAAGGCGCGCGGGATCGAACGGTGACAGGTCGACCGTGCGCGTGGCACCGTCGAGGATCAGCTCGGCCATCACCTCGCCTGTGGCGGGCGCGTTCAGTATGCCCCACACGGAGTGGCCGGTGGCGACGTAGGCGCCGCTGAGGTCGGGCACTCTGCCGATCAAGGGCAGGCCATCTCGCGTTACGGGCCGGTGGCAGGCCTGGCTCGCCAGCACCCTGGCGCTGCCGAGCGCCGGCGAGATCCGTGCGCACATTGCGTGCAGCCGGTCGATGGCCCCGGCATCGGGCTCCACCGCCTGGGGATCGAGCGGAAGCGGGCTTTCGCTGGAGAGGGCGCAGACGTAGGTGGTGCCATCCGTGCGCGGGAAGATCTCAGGGCCGTGCACATCGCCGTTCGCCTCCTGGTACTCCAGGAAAAGCGCCTCGGCCGGTACATGCGTGCCCGTGTCGAACACCAGGCTATGGCCCTTCAATCCGTAAACGGGCGGCAGCGGCAGCCACTGCGCAGCGAGCAGAGACCACGGTCCCATGGCGATGACGACGGCGTCGCCCTCCATCAACTTTCCGTCGACCTCCACGCCGCGCACGCGCGCCGCCACCTCGTCGCGAACGATGCCGGTCACGCAACCCTTGTGCAGCTTGCCGCCGTTCGCCTCGGCAGCGCGCATCATGGCTTGAGTGAATTGGCCCGGATGAACCTGCGCGGTGGTAGCAGCGGAGCCGAGGCGACGGTCGACGGCGACGCCACGCGAGACCCAGCCGACCATCGGGCTTCGGCCCTTGCCGGCGCTCTCCCGCGTGTCGCGCGCGGTCGCGAAACCGCCGAAGGTTGCAAGCCGCCGATAGCCCCACTCGCCGGCGATCGTCTCGGCGAGGCTCGCGTGCAGGGCAAAGCTGCGGCGGGCCAGATCCTCGAGCGGGCTGCCGTCGCACCAGTCGAGCGCAAGGAAGCCGCCGGACTTGCCCGACGCCGCGCAGGCGACGCCCGTTCGCTCGATGACGACCGCTTCGGCGCCGCGGCGGCACAGGAAGTAGGCAATTGATGCGCCGATGACGCCGCCGCCGCAGACCAGGATACGCATCGGAATGCTCCGACGATGCCTCTCCCCGTCCTTTACGGGGAGAAGGCCGGGTGAGGGGGAGCAGGCCGCTCCGGCGTGGGCGTCCGGTGCTGCCGCTCA
>DATFCC010000182.1:0-3715 GCA_035253505.1 Hyphomicrobiaceae bacterium | reverse complement strand
GTACGACCCCATCGCGCGCAAGCACGTGGCCTTCAAGGAAACGAAAATCAAATAGCAGCGGGGGGCCTTCCGCCGATTTCCGGCGTGGCTGCCGTGTGGCACGTCATCCGGCTCCCTTGAGAATCTCGATCAAGACAGCATTTTCCCGGGATGACCGGGGGAGCGTGGTAAACGGGCAGGAACAGCTCTGGTTGCAGGTCCTTGCGGGCCTGCGTGAGAGTGGCCGCGCCCGTGACTGACTTCGGCAGCGGGGTAGAAGTCCGAGCAGTCACGGACGCAGCCTGCCAAGTCATGGACCAAAGAGGGCGTTGGCCAGACCCGGCGTTCGATCGTCCATGGGCGGCACTACTAGAGGAGGCCACTCCTAGCCGCTTTCGGACGATCACACCTCACGGCGTCAGGAGATGCGGCGGACCTGACGAAGCCGTGAGGATCTCGAAAATTTCCTGTGGATGAGACGGCGCGCAAGGTGTCGCGTCCGCCCGCATACTGGTCCCGCCTTTCCCTCCTTCGCGCGATCCCCAGGGCAAGCAAAGCAGATCAAGACCTGGATTGCAACACATTGTGATTTGCAATCAAGCATTTGGCGTAACACGTGGGCCACCGATTCGACTTACCTTGGCCCTGAACGGCCCACGTTATCAGAGGGTTAAGAAGCCGTCTTAAGACGTCATGCCGCGTCGGCGACGACCCGGTTGCGGCCGTTCCGCTTGGCCGCATACAGCGCCTGGTCGGCGCGGCCGAAGAGCGCGGCGAAAGGCCCCTGGGCCCCATCGTGGCTGGCGACGCCCACGCTGGCGGTGACGTTCAGGGAGGTCTCCGGCGCGGCTCGGAAGGGCTCGGACGCGATCTGCACACGCAGGCGCTCGCCCATCTGGCGGGCCGCCTCCAGGCCGCTGTCGGGCATGACGATCACGAACTCCTCCCCGCCGATGCGGCACACGAGATCCTCGCTGCGCGTGTTGCTGCGAAACCGGCTGGCGAACTCGCGCAGCACGCTGTCGCCCACTGCATGGCCGTACGTGTCGTTGATCGCTTTGAAATTGTCGATGTCGACCAGCACCAGCGAGATCGGGCGGCCGGTCGCCGCCGCGTGGTCGGCCAGCACGGACAGGTGCGTCTCCAGGTAGCGCCGGTTGTGCAGCCCGGTGAGCGGGTCGGTCACCGCCAGTTCGAGACTCTCTTCCAGGCACCCGCGCAAATGATCGGAATGGCGCTTGCGCTTGATCTGCGTGCGCACCCGGGCCAGCAGCTCGTTGCGATCGACCGGCCGCGTCAGGTAGTCGTTGACGCCCATGTCGAGCGCGCGCAGCAACCGCGGCTCCTCGCCCGGCGGCACGATGACGACGATGGGCAGGTGCCGCGTGCGCTCGAGCGATCGCACCTGGCTGCACAGCCTGAGGCCATCGGCGGCAGCAAGGCTCAAGCTGACGATGAGCACGTCGCATGAGCCATGCCCCAACTGCAGGAGCGCCGCGTGCACATCGGGCTCGACCTGGACCTCGTGGGCGTCGCGCAGGACGGAAACGATGCGCCGCGCCGTGGTGTCGTCGTCCTCCACTAGCAGGATGCGGCCGGGAACGTCGATGGCCGGACGCGCCAGCGAGGCCACCGGCACCCCGCCGATCTGCGCTCCGGTCAGCATGCGCAGCAGCATCTCGTCGTTCAGCGTCTTAAGGCGGGTAAGGTTGCGCACCCGCGTGACGAGCGCGATGTCATCGACCGGCTTGGCGAGGAAGTCGTCGGCGCCGGCCTCCAGCCCCTGCACCTTGTCGGCCGCCTGGTCCAGGGCCGTCACCATCACGACCGGCACGTGCATGGTCTGGGCCGAGCCCTTGATGCGCCGGCAGACCTCGAAGCCGTCCATGGACGGCATCATGACATCGAGCAGGACCACGTCCACGCGCTGCGAGCGCAGGATCGCCAGCGCCTGCTCGCCGGAATGAGCCGTGAGCACATCGAAGTACTCGGCCGACAGCCGTGCCTCGAGCAGCTTGACGTTGGCGGCAATGTCGTCAACGACCAGGACGCGACCAGTCATCGGGCAACCTCAAACCCTGACAAACCCCTGCTACGCTCTTGCTTCCCCGAGGTACCGGCGAACGGTCTCCAGAAACGTGACGATCGAGATCGGCTTGGAGATGTAGGCCTCGCAGCCGCCCTGGCGGATGCGCTCCTCGTCCCCCTTCATGGCGAACGCGGTCACTGCGATCACCGGAATCTCGCGCAGGTCCTCGTCGTCCTTGAGCCAGCGCGTCACCTCCAGGCCCGACACCTCGGGAAGCTGGATGTCCATCAAGATCAGATCGGGGCGGTGCTCGCGGGCGATCTTCAGGGCCTCGATGCCGCTGCGCGTCTGCAGCGTGCGGTAGCCGTGCGCGTCGAGCAGATCGTTGAAGAGCTTCATGTTGAGCTCGTTGTCCTCGACGATCAGCACGGTCTTGGTCATGGGCTGAGCGCCGGGCCGGCGGCCGGCGATGGTCGCGCTGCTCTCCTGGTAAGTCATGCTTGGCAAGCCCGATTCTGCCGCCCCGCACTCTTGCACCGATTCGACGCGGGCCCGGCACCGGACTCTGCTTCATAACGGCTACCAACTGTTTAAGATGGATTCACGATTTCGGCTCGGATCGTGGAAACGTTAATGGCAGGAAGGTCGAAAGCTGCCGTGCACGCCGCTCGCGAGTCGGCCGAAGCCCTTGCATTGCAAGGGCTTGCATTCCTGGCCGAGGATGCGGCACGCATGGCGGACTTCCTGCGGCGCACCGGCCTCGAAGCGGCGGAGCTGCGCGCACAGGTGGGCACGCCCGGGCTCTCGCTGGCGGTGTTGGAGCACCTTGCGCAGGACGAGTCGCTCCTGCTCGTGTTCGCCGCCGCCCGTGCCGTGCCGGCACAGTCCGTAACGCAAGCCATCGCCACGCTGGGAGGGCCCCCGCATGAGGGCTGAGGCGCCGGCCGCGAGCATCGCGCGCATCGGCATCGACCTCGGAGGCACCAAGATCGCAGGGGTTGCCCTGGGGCACGGCGGAAAGACGCTGGGCGAGCACCGCATGCCCTCCCCTCGTCACGACTACGACGCAACCGTGCGTGCCATCGGCGACATGGTGGGCGCGCTGGAACGGTCAGCGGGGCCAGGCGCCAGCATCGGCGTCGGCATTCCCGGCTCCATCGTGCGCGCGACCGGCCTCGTGCAGAACGCGAACTCGACCTGGCTCAACGGCAGGCCGTTCCAGCGCGACCTGGAGGCGAGCCTGGGGCGGCCGGTGCGGCTTGCCAACGATGCCAATTGCTTCGCGCTGTCGGAGGCCACGGACGGGGCCGGCGCGGGGGCGCAGAACGTGTTCGGCGTCATCCTGGGGACGGGATGCGGAGGCGGCCTCGTGCGCAACGGCGCCCTCATCGACGGGCCGCGGGGGATCGGCGGCGAGTGGGGGCACAACCCGTTGCCGTGGGCAAGTCCGGCGGAGCATCCGGGCGCCGTGTGCTGGTGCGGACGCCCCGGCTGCATGGAGACGTGGGTATCCGGCCCGGCGCTCGAGGCGGATCACCTGCGCATGACCGGCGAGCGGCGCACCGGCGAGGAGATCGTCGCCCGTGCGTCGGCCGGTGACGCCGGCGCGGCCGGCACGCTCGAACGCCACGCCAGCCGGCTCGCGCGCGGGCTCGCCCACGTCATCAACATCTTCGATCCGGATGTCATCGTCCTGGGTGGCGGGCT
>DATFCC010000181.1:0-5402 GCA_035253505.1 Hyphomicrobiaceae bacterium | reverse complement strand
TCGGTGATCAGCCCCCGCTCCAGCAGGCGCTTGTAGGGACCCGAGAAGTCCGCCAGATAGATCGCCACGTGATGGCCGTCGAAGGCCGGCGGCGTCGCCGCTGTCTCGCGGAAGATCAGATGCTGCCCCATGCCGACCGCGACGCGCGCATGCCGCCCCTGGGCATCCTCCGCGACCGCCGCGGGCGTCGCCAGGATCGTGCGGTAGAAGCGCACGATGCCGTCGATGGTGTCCGGCGGCGCGTCGAACTCCACGTAGGGCATGCCGAGCTGCATCCTGCCGAACCTCTCGCCCGGGGCGTAGCAGCGGAAGCGATTGCCCCAGGGGCACGTCGCTTCGATGAACTCGCTGTGCTCCTTGTAGGAGAAGCGGGTGCCTTCGAGCTGCTGCTTCACCGCCGCCAGCCTGCGGCTTAGACTGTCGCGACTGGAGAGTACGAGGCCGGTGTGCCCGCGCAGCACCTGCGCCTTGCCGGTCGGCAGATGGAACTGGCTGCGGCCGACATTCATCCACATGTTGCCGACCCCGGTCATCAGGAAGGGGTCGCGGGTGAGGCCCAGGCCGGTCGCGTAGAAGATGGTCGCAAGCTGCTGGTCGGGAACGCGCGTATTCACGTGCTCCAGGGTGACGACGTTGCCGAGGTCCTCGACGGTACGGTCGTATTGGGTCACGGGATGGATCCTCCTCGAGCGCACTCCGTGCCCCGGCGCTAAGCGATGCATGGGCGGAGGTTGGCTGATTGGCCGATGCGGATGCCGGCCTCGCGGCATGCTAGCGCAGCCGCGCCTGCGCCGCCACAACGCGTGAGGAACAGCCGTCAACCTGCCGGTTCGGAGACCAGCCGGGCAATGGATTGGGGGTCGGCGGGAAACTGCGCAACCTGCGGCGCCGCGAGCGGGCCTGCCGAGGCGACGGCGCCATAGAGGCCCGCCCGCAGCCCAAGGTCGGCAATCGACAGCCGTTCCGCACGTGCAAGCTCGCGGGCTGCGGCGCGTATTTGCGCGAAGGAGAGATCGCGCCCGCGCGCCGCGCGCAGGCCAAGCTCACCCAGCACGCCCGAAATGCCTTTGCCTGTCGCCTTGCCGAACGCCTCCAGCCGGCACCAGGCCTGCAGGACGTCAACCTCGCCCGGCGCATCCAGGCCGTCGTGCAGGCAAAGGCCGGCGCCCACGGCCAACGTCTCCTGCTGGCGTCGCGGCGACATGCGCAGCACACGGGCCGACTCCAAGTCGACGCCGATGGTGGGTGACCGTGCCACGCCGATCAAAGCCAACCCCGCAATGTGCGCGATGCTGAACGCGGGCGCAGAAGGTGAAAGCCGGGGCTTGCCGGCATCGGAGCGTACGAACGGCTGCCGTCGCAGCGCGGGCCCTCCGCTGCGCTCGAGCGCGATGCGCAGTGCGCTGTAAACCACAAGCCTATGCCGGCGCTCGCGTGGATCGGCAAGCCGCCCGGCGCGGGTGTGATCGTCATCGGACAGGCGGGGGGTGTCCGCCTCGAGCGCCTCGAGCGCCGGTCCCGCCGCCTCAACGTCTACGAGCCAAAGCTCGACCATCAATCCGGCACCCGCTGGTTTCGCGAGCACCCAGTAGGCAATGGTGGTGCGTTACGTGCAATAGGCAGGCCCGAGGCCCTGCCTGCGGCCGTCCTTAGACCCGCAGCCGGTCCACCGGCAGGTCCCAGAGCAGGCGGGTCGACTCGGCGTGAGCCTCGGCCGGGGAGAAGCCGATATCCTTGAGAGCGCGCTCGTCCAATCCGGCCAGCAGGCGGCGCTCCCGGCGGATACGGAATGCCAACTCGAGCGCCCCGATGGCGCGCCACAGGCGGCGAACGGTGTGGCCGGGATCGATTTCGGCCTGGGTGAGGAAAGCGGCTGAGTTGCGCATGATCTGCTCCTGCTTTTTCGGCTCTTGCGGCGAGCCGTGCAGCTTCAGATACGCATTTTTCTTGCATAACGAAAGCGAATGTTATTTATGTCTTGCAGTAGGAATTTTTATTCAGGAAGCACATGCCACGCAACATTGATATAGGCCTCCTGCGCGCCTTCGTGACTGTAGTGGAAACGGGCAGCGTGACCGAGGCTGCGGCCCTTCTCAACCTGACGCAGGCGGCCGTGAGCCAGCAGCTCAAGAGGCTCGAGGACCTGTTCGCCGCCGAGCTGTTCGAGCGCCATCACAAGCGTCTCACGCTGAAGCCCAATGGCGAGCGGCTCATTGCCCACGCGCAGCGGCTGATCACCCTCAACGACGAGGTCTGGGGCGCCATGAGCGCACCGGCCTACGCGGGCGAAGTGCGCCTGGGCGTGCCGCACGACATCGTCGGACCCTATCTTCCGCCGATCCTCAAGCGCTTCGACAAAGCCTGGCCGCGCGTGCGGGTGACCCTGAAGTGCACCACGACACCGCAGCTCCTGGACGCCCTGCGGCACGGAACCATCGATCTCACCCTCACCACGGAGCAGCGCTGCGGGCGCGGCGGCGAGGTGCTGCTCGAGGACGATCTCGTCTGGGCGGGCGCCTTCAACGGTGCCGCCCACCGCCGCGATCCGCTGCCCGTGTCGCTCGGCGACGAGAATTGCGAGTTCCGGACGTCGGTGCTGAAGGGGCTCGCCGAGACAGGTCGCGACTGGCGCCCCGTGTGCGAGGTTTCCAGCATGGAGCCGCTGCTGGCCTCCGTCGAGGCGGATCTGGCAGTGGCGCCATTCCTGCGGCGCTCGATCCCGGACTACCTCACGGTGGTGGAGGACCCGCGCCTGCCGCGGCTGCCGAAGTTCCTCATCAACATGTACCTTCCGCCGGCCAACCAGAACGAGATTGCCGTCGAGCTGGCGCGGCACATCGCGCAGGAGTTTGCCACGCATTTCCGGCGCCAGTCGGGTCCCGAGCTCGCCGCGCGCTACCGCCGCAAGCCGATACCGACGGCGGCCTGAGTAAAGCACCAGGCGCAGACGCCCATGTTGACATGGCTGGCGGATGCATGGCGGCGGCGGTGGTGGCGCGAGGACCGTGTCGCGCTCGCCGCCTATGCCGGCCTGCGGCCGATGACGGTGGTGACGGGAGCCTCGGAGGGTATCGGCTATGCGCTCGCCCGGCGGTTCGCGGCGGCGGGGCACGACCTCATCATGATCGCGCGGCGCCCGGAGCTTCTCGAGGCGGCCGCGACGCGCATCCGCGCCGAGCATCGCGTGGAAGCGGTCACCGTCGCCGTGGACATTGCCAGCCCCGAGGCGATCGGCAACATCGAGGCTGTCTTGGCCCGGCATCGGGCCTATGCCGATGTCCTCGTCAACAACGCGGGCATCGGCCTGGCGGGGCCGTTCGTCAGCCATTCGCCCGAGGAGATCGAACGGCTTCTCGCCACCAACCTGCGCGCGCTGACGCGCCTCATGCGCCATTTCCTGCCCGGCATGCGGGTGCGCGGACGCGGCGGGATCTTGAACCTGGCGTCGATCGGCAGTTACACGCCGGGGCCGTACCAGGCGGTTTACTATGCGAGCAAGGCCTACGTTCTCTCGCTGAGCGAGGCGGTGGCCGTGGAGACGGCCGGCGAAGGCGTGCGCATCACCGCCGTGACACCCGGCCCGGTGAGCACGAACTTCCACAAGCGGATGGGGGCGGAGCGAAGCCTCTATCGCTATTTCGTCGCTCCCTCCTCTCCCGAATCGGTGGCGTTGGCCAGCTACCTCGGTTTCGTGCTGGGTTTGCGCCTCGTCGTGCCCGGTATTCTCAATCCATTCACGGCGTTGGCGGTGCGCATCTTGCCGCATAGGATCGTGGTGCCGATCGTCGGATGGTTGCTGAAGCCGCGGGGAACCGAGGGAAGAGATGCTGGACGCTAAGGCCGCCGATCACGTCGACGATGGCGCATGTGTCACCGGCAACGCCGATCGCATGGCCAGCAGGACCAAGAAGCCGGTCTGCATCGTCCTTCACCAGGAGCGATCGGACCCCGGTCACGTCGGCCAATGGTTCCGCCGCAACGGTTACACGCTGGACGTGCGCAAGCCGCGCTACGGCGATCCGCTGCCCGCAACCCTCGATCAACACAGCGGCGCGGTGATCTTCGGCGGCCCGATGAGCGCCAACGACAAGGACGAGTTCATCTGTCGCGAGACGGAATGGCTCGGCGTCGTGCTGAAAGAGAAGAAGCCCTTCCTCGGCATCTGTCTCGGCGCACAGATGCTCGCCAATCATCTGGGTGCCAAGGTCGGCTTTCACGCCGACGAAGTGGCCGAGATCGGCTACTACCCGCTTCTCACTACCGCAGATGGAAGCCGGCTCGGCCGCTTTCCGGACTACGTCTACCAGTGGCATCGCGAGGGTTTCGAGCTTGCGTGCGGCGCCCGGCTGCTCGCGACATCCGATGGCGCCTACCCCAATCAGGCGTTCGCCTACGGCGCGGCGATCGGCGTGCAATTCCACCCCGAGATCACCTATGCGCAGGTCCATCGCTGGACCAGCGGCACCTCGTCGCGCCTCGCCATGAAGGGTGCGCGCGAGCGGCACGAGCACATCGAGGGCCATATCCAGCATGCGCCGCGCGTGCACGCCTGGCTCGACGGATTCCTCAGGCGCTGGGTTTCGGCCGAGCTGACCGTCGGTTGAATCGGCCCCTCGCGTTGGCAGTTTCGTAACGGCTTATGCGCCTTATAGGCCCGAGACGTCCGGGCCCTTTGTAGCGCGTACCCGGCGCCTGCGGTGGGCCGGGATGCGTACCATGCCCGGCCCACCTGCGCCCCACACCGGCGACACGCAATGGATCGGGCGCCCAGACGGGGGAGGAATGTCCAGGCGCCCGCGAACGATCCGCCGACAAGCAGGTGGCACGCCGTCTGGGCGGATCGAGTTGAAGAACGGGCCGGGCAGGCCCGCTCCGTCGGCCGCTAACGCGGTTGTGTAGAATTGCCTGATCCGTCGGGCGCGCGCTCACCACGGAAGTGGTGCTCCATCGCCCACCGCCGGCCAGGGCCGCCCATGCCGCGACGCGCATCGTGCAGCACAATTCCCGCCACCGCCTTCTGCTCGTCATTGAGAGCAGCGTAGAAGGGCTTGAAGGCGTCGGTGAACGCCTGCATGCGCTGCGCCCGCTCGGTCATGCGCTTGCTGGCGCGGTCCAGCCGGTCGACCAGCGAAGGACGCTCCGTATTGCCGGCACGGCGCTGCTCCATGCGCTGCCGTCTCTCCGCGCGCGCGTCGCGGCGGGCCTTGAAGCCCGCCCGCAACTGCTGCTCGACCGGCGCCCACAGCTTGAGCTGGTCGGGGCTGAGCTTGAGGGCCTCGCGCATCATGGCGATGCGGCCGTCCTGCAGCCGGTCGAGGGTCTCATCGGACAACGGCGGCCGCGCGGGCCGCTCGCGCGCCTGGGGCGCCGCGGCGGGCGGTGCGCTGGTGGCCTGGGCCAGG
>DATFCC010000180.1:0-8201 GCA_035253505.1 Hyphomicrobiaceae bacterium | reverse complement strand
CTTCCGGTCCATCGTCACGGTGGCGATATCGGAGGCGCACAGCACGCCGCGGCCTTCGGCGCCCCTGGCCCAGTGCAGCATGGCGCCGCCCGGAAAATGCCCGCCGCCGCGGACGAGGGTCACGTCCGGCAGCAGGTTCAGAGTCTCGCCTTGCCACAGCCTGACGCAGGGGTCGGGGCGCATGATCCACCTCTCGTCGTCGGCATGAATGTGCACGGGCACCCCGCCGAAGGCCCGGCTCCATTCGCCCATGGTGGTGTAGAAGTGAGGGTGCGAGATGGCGATGGCCGTGAGCCCGCCGAGCCCCTTGATGAGCGCCACCGTCGCCTCGTCGATCAGCGAGATGCAATCCCACATGACGTTGCCGCCCGGCGTCTGGATCAGCAGCGCCCGCTGGCCGATGGCGAAGGTGGGTTGCGTGCCGATGCCGATGATGCCGGGCTCGTGCTGGCGATAGGCATTGAAGTAGGTGGTTGCCATCGCCGGCAGCGTCGTCCAGGTTTGGCCGCGCAGCGGGATGAACTGCCGCTCCTCCTCGCAGATGATGCACCCGGCGGGCGGGGTGGCGCTGGGCGGATACTGAGTGCCGCAGGCCGTGCAGATGAAGCCTTGCATCGCTCGTCCTTTCGTCAGCCGTTAGGCGCTGCCCTGTTCCAGCATAGTGAGATCGGCAGCCCCCACTCAAGAGCGTTGCGCGCGGCGCGTACCCGCCCGCAAGCGGGTTGCCAGGACGGGCGTTGTGATGGGCATTGCCGGCGGGCTACCCTGGAGCCAGGCAGGGAACACCGGAGGAGACCATGGGCAACAGGATCGCCATCGTCGGAGCGGGCGCGGTCGGCGGCTATGCCGGCGCGCACATGGTGCAGGCGGGCGAGGACGTCACCTTCATCGATGGCTGGCCCGAGCATGTCGAGCACATGCGCAAGCATGGCCTGCGCGTGACCCATGCCATGAACGTGCCGGAGTTCACCGTGCCCGTGCGCGCCCTGCACATCACGGACGTGCAGCAGCTCGCCAAGGAGAAGCCCGTCGACATCGCCTTCGTCTGCACCAAGTCCTACGACACCGCCTGGTCCACCATGATGATCGCGCAGTATCTGGCACCCGACGGCTTCGTCGTGTCCCTGCAGAACTGCATGAACGAGGAGACGGTCGCCAACGTGGTGGGGTGGGGCAAGACGCTCGGCTGCATCGCCAGCTCGATCACCGTCAACCTTCCTGATCCCGGGCATATCCATCGTGGCGCCGGCAAGCATGGCGCGGCGCATACCGTGTTCCGTGCCGGCGAGGTGCATGGGCGCATTACGCCCCGCGCCGAGGAGGTCGCGAGGCTGGTCGGCACCGCGGACAGCGCCAAGGTCACGGACAACTTGTGGGGCGAGCGGTGGTCCAAGCTCGTCGCCAACGTGATGGGGAACGGGCTCTCCGCCTGCACTGGGCTGTCAGGCGGGCAGATGCTGCAGATGGAGCCGATCCGGCGGTTCGGCGCGCGGCTCGGCAGCGAGGCGATCCGCGTCGGCCAGGCCCTGGGCTACTCGCTCGAGGAGATCCTGCACGTGACCCCCGAGACGATCGCCCGCGCCGGAGAGGGCGACGAGGCGGCGATGGGCGTCTACGTCGAGCAGCGCTTCAAGGATGCCAAGAAGACGGCTGCCGAGCAGCGGCCGTCGATGGGCCAGGACATGCAGAAGGGACGGCGCACGGAGATCGAGTATCTCAACGGCTTCATCGCACGCGAGGGCGGCAAGCTGGGCCTGCCCTGCCGGGCGAATGCCGTGCTGACCGATATTGTCAAGCGGGTGGAGAAGGGGGAGCTCAAGGCCGACCCGCGCCACATCACGGAGCTGCGGCTCAACTGAGGTTCGCCTGGCGCACCGGCAAAGAAGAATTGCCGCGTGAGTTTCCCCCATGCCCGGGAGAAGCCCACGCGGCAGCGACGCTACCGTCCGGCCCGATGGCCAGTCGGTTAGAACGACATCTTGCTCAGACGGTCGAACAGGGCCTTGGCATCCTGCTCGTCACCGGCCTGGCAGGCATCGTAGGCGCGCAGAGCCATGCGGCTCACGCCGGCAAGCTGCTCGGCCGAGATCTTGGCGAACTTCTCGCGGTCCATCTTCTCCCAGAAGTCCTTGTACAGCCGGCTGCAATCCATCTTGGTCTGCGCCAGCGCCGGCACGGTCGTCAGACCGGGTGCCGCAACGACGGCGAGAGCAAGAACTGCGGATGCAAGACGCTTCATGTCGGGGTCTCCCTTAGATCAGCAGCGATGGAACTCCCGTCGCTCGCTGCCCCCAGATACGGGGCGGTCCCGCACAAGGTTTCAAAACCCTGGCAAAAAAATGTTGGCCGAGCGGAGGGGCACGCGCTTTCCCGGCCTGCCTCCATTGCCAAGGCCATTGTTACACGGGGTCCACATGGGTGTGGCCCGGATAATCAGGCGTTCACGTCCCGCTTGACCTACCCCGATTTCTGGACGACAGGCTGAAGGCAGGCTGCAGCCGAGGATGCGTCTGCAACACAGCGTCTCGAGAGACTTATTGCATGCCGGTATCCCGCCAGGAGCTCGCCGCGGCGCTGCAGCGTACGGCGCGTGGCGACAAGGCGGCCTTCCGGCTGGTCTATGAGGCCACCTCACTGAAACTTTATGGCATCGTCGTCCGTATCTTGGGGCGACGTGACTTGGCCGACGAGGTTTTACAGGAGGTGTATGTCCGTGTCTGGCAGCGCGCGGGCGAGTTCGACAGCGCCAGCGGTTCTCCCATCACCTGGTTGGCGACCATTGCGCGCAACCTGGCTCTCGACCAGGCCAGGCGCAAGGCGCCACGTTCGATCGAGGAGTTCCCGGAGGTTCTGGAGTTGCCCGGCGATGACGATCCTGCGGGGACGGTCGAGCGCAGCGAGGACTTTCGGCGCCTGCACGCCTGCCTCGATGGCCTGGAGCCGGACAGGAAGGAGCTGGTGCTGCTGGTCTATTACTACGGTTTGACGAGGGAAGAGATTTCAGGGCGCATCGGCCGGCCCGTGGCAACAGTGAAGACGTGGCTGCGCCGCAGCCTTGCTCAGCTCAGGGATTGTCTTGGTCAATGACCGAGGAAGAGGACATCGACGGACTGGCGGCAGAGTACGTGCTGGGCTCGCTGGATGCGGCCGAGCGCACCGCCGTCGACGTCCGGCGCCGGACCGACGCGGCCCTGGAGGCCGCGATTGCGGCCTGGCAGCGCCGCCTCGCCCCCCTCGGCGAGCGCGACCATGCCGGCGACCTGCCCCCGCCCCAGCTTTTCGAGGCGATCGCCGCACGGATCGCCGCACTGCCAGGCCCGCAATCGGTGCGTGGCGGCGAGGTCGTCGCATTTCCGGGCCGCCGCCGGCGGCTCGCTGTTGCGGTCAGCGCCGGCGCGCTGGCAGCCTGCTTGGCGGTTGCCGCCTACTGGTTGACGCACGGCTCGCGGGTCCCGCACGGCGTGCAGCGCACGCAGCTTGCGCAATCGGTCTGCGGCGGCCGCTACAAGGACTTCTGGGTGAACTTCGATCGCAGCAGCTACGGGCGGATGTCGGCGGAGCAGCTCGCCGGCCTCAACCGAATGGCGTTGCGCGCGTATGACGCGTGCGAAGCCGGCGACGAGCAGGACGCCAAGGCCCTGTTCGATCGCTTGAAGCGCATGACCTTCTAGGCGAACGGCGGGCTCGCGACGGCGGGGCTCGGAGGTTGCCGGGCGCGCCCAACCGTCACGATGCATGCGCCGGGCAGCCGGCGCCGGGAAGCTCTAGAATTTTCCCGTGACGAAGTACATCGCGATCCACGGCTGCCAGACGACAACGGCAAGACACGCAAGCATCAGGAGGATGAAGGGAACGGCCGCCAGGCAGAGGAGGCCGAAGGGCTGTCGAAACGCGCTCATGGCGACGATCAGGTTGAGGCCCACCGGTGGGGTCAGATAGCCGATCTCCAGATTGAGAATCATGATTAGGCCGAAGATCACCTTGTCGTAGCCGTAGGCGGCGGCGAGCGGGGCCAGCAGCGGTGCCAGAACCAGGATGGCCTCGCCGGTTGTCATCAGGCAGCCGACGATGAGCAGCAGGATGTTGACCAGCAGCATGAACATCAGCGGGCTGGTGATGTAGCCCTGCATGAAGCCCACCAGGGCCTGCGGCACGCGATGCTCGGTGAGCACGATGTTGAGGCTCAGGGCCACCGCCAGCAGCGGGAACAGCGATCCGCCGAGCTTGGAGGTTTCGAGCACCACCCCGTAGAAGTCGGCGAGCTTCAGCTCCTTATGAATGAAGACTTCCACCGCGATGGCGTAGCAGAGCGCCACGGCGGCGGCCTCGGTGGCCGTGAAGTAGCCGGAATAGATGCCGCCGAGCAGGATCACGGGCAGCAGCAGCGCCCAGATGCCGTCCTTGAAGGCAAGCATGAAGCGCTCGAGGTCGAAGCGCTGCGTCGGCATGTTCCAGTTGACCCACACCGCGTAGATCGACAGCACCAGCGCGAGCAGGATGCCCGGACCGAAACCGGCCGCGAAGAGGTCCGTCACCGAGGTCTCGGTGACGAGCCCGTAGATTATCATGGGGATGGACGGCGGGATTATGATGCCCAGCGTTCCGCCCGCCATGATCGTGCCCAGCGTGAAGCGCACCTCATAGCCGGCCTGCCGCATCGCAGGAAACATGACGGTGCCGATCGCCAGCATGGTCACGATGGAGGAGCCCGAGATGGCGGCGAACACGGCACAGGACAGCACGCAGGCCACGGCCATGCCGCCGGGCAACGGCTTGGTGGCGGCGGCGAGGATGTTGATGAGGCGCTGCGCGATCGACCCGCGCGTCATGACGTTGCCGCACAGGATGAAGAGCGGAATCGACAGGATCACCTCCTTGTCGAGCCCCACCCACATGTCCTCGATGATGTAGTCGAGCTGGCCGCGTCCCCACACCAGGTGCACGTAGCCAGCCGTCGCCATCAGCACGACCAGCAGCGGCTGGCGCAGCACCAGCAGGACAACAATGAGTCCGACGAGAAGGAGGGCCGTCATTCCTGGAATTCCGGCGGCTTCGGTCGCAGGTCCGGCCAGAGGGCGTAGAGGAGGTAGCGGCCGGCCGCCGAGAGAAATCCCAGCGGTATGACGAGCTGGATGCGCCACACGCGCCAGTCGAGCACGGGTGCGCGCAGGTCGGTGGCGTAGGAGGACACCACGTACTTGAAGGCGAACCAGGCGACGGCGACCAGAAAGACAGCGGTCAGCAAATCAGCGATCCGATCGAGCGCCGGGCCCCACTCGTCGGGCACCCACCCGAACGCGACGCGCGGCACAAGATGGCTGCCGGTGGCCGTGGCGATGCCGATGCCGGCGAAGCTGCCGATCACCAGGGCGTAGATGGAGAGGCGCTGCGAGGCGAAGATGCCTGTCGCGCCAGGATTGAGGCCGACAAGGCGCAGCAGCGGGCCGACCAGCTCGCGGCCGAGCACGTCGAGCAGCAGGATGACGGCGATGAAGGCGAAGGCGGCGACGGCGATCCAGCATTCGCCCTTGTGCCAGATCTCGGCCGCCCGCCGGACGGAGGCCGGCGCGCTGCCGAAGAACGGAGGAGTGCCGCCGTTCCTCTGGCCGGTCATGAAGGCCCCCTGCTGCGCGCTGTGCAGTCCTGCTCAGGACCTCTTCTCGCAGGCCTTCTTGCCGTCTTCGATGATCTTGAAGAGAGCGTTACCCTCAGGCCCGATCTCCTTGACCATCTTCGCCCATTCCGGCTGGAGCTTCTTGCGCCACTCCTCGCGCTGGGCGGGGGTGACGTCGACGATCTGGCCGCCGGCCTTCACGTGCATGTCGCGGAGGGTCTGCTCGAAGCCCCTGATCTCCTTGCGCAACTGGTCGGCGCTGCGCCGTGCCGTGGCCCGCTCCAGCGCCGCCCGCAGCTCGGGATCGAGCTTGTCGTAGGCGCCCTTGTTCATGACGATGATGCCCGGGGCATCCGAGAGCTCGACGCGCGTCAGCACGGGCGCGATTTTGGCGAGGCCGGACGGGAGATAGAAGGTGACGACGGTCGCGTTGACGTCCACCAGGCCGGTCTGGAACGCGGCGGCAATCTCGGTGATGCCGATCGGGTTGGGATTGGCGCCGAGCGCGGACCACATGGCAGCCGACACCTTGTGGCTCGCCGAGGCGGCCTTGAGCCCGTTGACGTCGCCAGGCAGCACATAGGGTTTCTTGCCGACGATGTCGGCGGTGCCCACCTCGGTCCAGCCGAGGAACTTCACGCCCTTCTTGGCGAGCTGCTCGGCGATCGGGCCGGTCATGCTTTTGTCGATCACGCAATCCTGCTCGGCGAGGTCCTTGAACAGGAAGGGCACGCTGAGCACGGCGAGCTCGGGCAGCACCAGCGCCACCGCTCCGGTGGAGAAGCCGCCCATGTCGATGCGCCCGCGCGCCACCTGCTGGATCGTGTCCTGCTCGTTGCCCAACTGCGCGGCGATGAACTGCTCGATCTTCAGCGCGCCCTTGCTTTCCTCCTCCACGTCCTTGGCGAAGCGCTCGAGCTGCATCACCCAGGGGGTCTTGGCCGGGGCCCCCGTCGTGTAGCGCAGCTCGACGGGCTTCTTGTCCTGGGCGTGGGCGGGGGCGGCGAGCACCAGGCTCGCGGCAGCCATTGTGGCAAGGCGAACGAGACGTCTCACAGCCGAAGTCCTCCCCTGCGGTGTGCACTCCGCGGTGCACGTTCTTGTCGGGCGCAAGTCTGCGCCAATCGATGCATGTTGGCGAGATCAAATCGGCACGGGAGCCGCCGAGCCGCCGTCATCGTCGGGTTCCGGGCGGTCGTGTTCAGACGGCAAAGACGATGGTGACCGGGCTGGCGACCCGCACGACATGCCCCGTCGGTGTGAGCGCCCCCGACGCCGCATCCGCCCGGAACTGCACGATCGTGTCGCCCTGCTCGTTGGCGGCGTAGAGAAAGCGCCCGGGTGGGTCGAGGCAGATGAAGCGGGGATGGCTGCCTTGCGTCGGTTGCCAGCCGACCGGCGCCAGCAGGCCGCTGTCGGCATCCGCTGCGAAGATCGCGACGCTGTCATGGCCGCGGTTGGACGCATAGACGAAGCGCCCGTCGCGCGAGACCGCAATTTCGGCTGTGGTGCTGTAGCCGACGAAGTCCGTCGGCAGGGTGGTTATGACCTGCACCGGCGTCATCGTTCCTTCCGCATCCCAGCGATAGGTGGTTGTGGTGCTGTCGAGCTCGTTGAGCACCCACAGCACGGGCAGCCGCGGATGGAAGGCCAGGTGGCGTGGGCCGGCGCCGGGGCGTGTCTGCACGCTGCCCTGCCGGGTCGGCTCCAGCCGGCCGCTGCCGGCGTCGAAGCTGAAAGCGAATACGCGGTCGAGCCCCTTGTCGGGCACCACCACGAACCGCCCCGAGGGGTCGAAGACGACGTCGTGGGGCAGTGGGCCAGTTTGCTGGATGCGGTGCGGGCCGCGTTCGCCCGTGAGCGGCACGAGCTGATGCTGGTCCTTGAGCGAGCCGTCGGGTGCAATCGCCATCACGGCGACGGTGCCGCTCGCGTAGTTGGCCGCCACCATGAAACGGCCGGCCGGATCGATGGCCTGCCGCACGCCGTTGCGGCCGCCGGTGGCGGCGCGATCGAGGAGACGCGCTTTCCCTGTCTGTGGGTCGAGCGCGAAGGCCGTGGCGTAATCCTCGTCGCCGTGCACGGAATAGAGGAAGCGCAGGTCGGGGCTCAGGGCGAGGTAGGAAGGATTCGTCAGGCCGCCGACGTGCTGCACGTGGCTCCACGCGCCCGTTGCTTCGTCGACCCGATAAACGTTGAGGCCGTTGCCGCGGGCCTTGCGCTTCTCGGTGGTGAACGAGCCTACGTACGCGAACATATTGTCGCCTCCAGAACGGCCGGCGGGTCCGGCAACTGCCGTGGCACTCACCGTCGCAGAAGAGGGCGCGTGCCGCTCAATCCAGGGTGAGGTTGAAAAGGGTGGTCGTCTCCATGTCGTCGCCGTACCAGGCGGTGATGGTCGCCTCGCGCTTGCCGATGTAGTGGGGCTTGCCGCCGTCGAGAACCATCGGCACGTCGTGACCGGGCACGACGATGGAGCCCGGGCGCCGGCGCCAGTGCGACCAGATCATCTCGATCGATGCCGCGCTGATGGCCGGGTCGTAGGTCATGTCGGTGTCGCGCGAGACGAGCTCGGCGCGGTTCTTGG
>DATFCC010000179.1:0-3546 GCA_035253505.1 Hyphomicrobiaceae bacterium | reverse complement strand
GCCGTCCACCGCCGCCCCCCGACGCGGTGCCCGCTGGCCGCCGCTACTCCGCCGCCACCCGCTGGGCGGGCGAGGCGAAGTCGGCGCGGCGGTCCTTGGCGACCTGGCCGCGCTTGACGACGAGGCGGTGGTTCTCCTTGCGCGCGGCGCGCTTGATGTCGGCGAGCGGATCGCCGTCGCACAGTACGAAGTCGGCGGAGTTGCCGGCCTTGACGCGGCCTTCGTCGATGCGCATCAGGTCGGCGGCGCTGGCGGTCGCGAAGAACAGCGAATCGCGGGTCGAGATGCCGATCTCGCACATGAACTCGAGTTCCTTCGCGTTCTCGCCGTGCCTGTTGTGCGGCGTGCCGGCATCGGTGCCCATCGCGATCTTGCCGCCTGCCTTGTAGTACATCTTGATCGACGAGATGTGGCGGTCGAACACGCGGCGCGCCTTCTCGATCACGTAGTCGGGGATCGAGCGGTCGCCGTCGTCGTAGCCCTTCAGGATGTTCTTCACGGCCGCCAGCGTCGGCACCAGCCACACGCCGCGCTCCTTCATTTCCTGGATGCATTCGTCGGTCATGAAGATGCCGTGCTCGATCGAATCGATGCCGCCGCGCACCGCGTTCAGGATGCCGAGCGCGCCCTGGGCGTGGCTGGCGCAGCACTTGTGGAAGCGATGCGCCTCGGTGATGCCGGCCTTCATCTCTTCGGCCGAGTAGTGCGCATCCTCCGGATTGACGCCCGGAGTCATCACGCCGCCGGTCGCCATGATCTTGACCAGGTCGGAGCCGGCGTGGACCTGTTCGCGCACCGCCTTCACGACCTCGGCCTCGCCGTCGGCGATGCGGCCGGTGCGGTTGCCGTGGCCGCCGGTCATGCAGATCATGCGGCCGGCGCAGCGCATGGTCGGTCCGAGGAAGCGGCCCTGGTTGTAGGCGTCGCGGATGGCGAACTCGATATAGTCCTTGCCGCCGCAGTCGCGCACCGCCGTGACGCCGCCTTCGAGCGTGGCGCGCATGAACTCCATGCCGCGCACCGTGAGCTGGGCGGGGCTGAGGCGGTCCTGCACCACGCCCGGATTGCCTTCGGCGCCGGAGAGCGAATGGACGTGGCAATCGATGATGCCCGGGATCAGCGTGCCGCCGGCGGTCTCGACCTTGTCGCCTGCAAAGCCCGCGAACTCACCGGCCGGCGCAACCTTCTTGACCTTGCCGCCCTCCTCGAGGACTGCATGCCCGTCCAGCACCTTCTCACCGTCGAACAGGCGGCCGCCGACATACAACGTTGCCATGAAACTCTCCAAATGGGGTGGTGGGCACTATCGACCCGCGGTGCGCTGTCCGCAACCTAGAGGGTCGTCCGAGACCTCGTTGCCGGCCTCCGCTTTCTGCCGCTCGATCTCGGCGTCGATTCCCACGATGTGCGGATTCCACTTCTTCGCCAGCTCGAACGCCGCGGCGGCGCGCGCATGCTCGCCCATTTGCGCGCGGATCATGCCGAGACCGGAGTAGGCGCCGAAGTGGCGCGGCTCGCGCTTCACCGTCTCGCAGATGTCGTTGATCGAGGCGGGAAAATTGCCGAGCAGCCAGTAGACCGTCGCGCGCTTGTTCCAGGCCTCGGAGAGCTCGGGCGCGACCTCGATCAGTTTGGTGAAGGTGACGACCGCCTGCTGCAGTTCCTGCTGCTGCATCTCGGAGATGCCTTGCAGCATGAGCCGGCGATGCTCGGGCTTGGGCAGCATGGTCCACTGCTCCCAGATGCCCTCTTCGAGCGCCTGCACGGCGGAGGGATCGGTGGCGGTCCTGAGCTTGTCGAACAGCGTGTCGAGCACGGTCTGGCTCCCGGCGGTCGTGGCCAGCATCAACCCGGCGACCGCCAGCAGGCAAGCCCGAACGAGTGTCACGGCAGCGCCCCCTTTAGCGCTCTGGGCTTCGGTCCGCCGGTCGCCCAGTCGAGCAGCTCGACGGTGTGCACGATGGGGATGTTGGTTCCCGAGGCGATATTGCCGACGCAGCCGAAGTTGCCCGAGGCAATCACGTCGGGCCTGGTGCTCTCGATGTTGGCGACCTTGCGATCGCGCAGCCGGCGCGACAACTCGGGCTGCAGGACCTGGTAGGTGCCGGCCCAGCCGCAGCAGAGATGCCCTTCGGGCACGTCCTTCACGACGAAGCCCGCGTCACGCAGCAGCTTCTTGGGTTGCTCGATCACCTTCTGGCCGTGTTGCATGGAACAGGCCGAATGATAGGCAACGGTCAGCTTGCGCGGCGTCACGTTCGCGAGACCGACTTCGAGCATCAGCTCGCTGACATCCTTCGCGAGCCTTGCGACGCGCCCGGCCTTGTCGCGATAGGCGGGGTCGTCGGCGAACATGTGGCCGTAGTCCTTCACCGTCGTGCCGCAGCCCGAGGCGTTGATCACCACCGCATCGACGTTCGCGCCGAGCCAGGCGTCGATGTTGCGCTTGGCCAGCTCCAGCGCCTGCCCGGTGTCGCCGATGTGCTGGACCGAGGAACCGCAGCAGCCCGAGCCCGCGACGTTCACCACCTCGACGCCGTGGCGCGTCAGCAGCCGGACGGTCGCCTCGTTGACCTCGGGCGCCAGCACCTGCTGGCCGCAGCCCGGCATCAGCGCGATGCGTTTCACCCGCTGGCCGTTAGCGGGAAATGTCTGTGGCCGGTCGACGGGCGAGGGCGCCGGCACGACCATCGGGATCGCCTCGATCATCGCCTTCACCCGGCGCAGGAACGTGGCGCCGCCGGGATCTCCGCTAACTCGGGGAAGGGCGGCCGCCAGTGGCTTGGCCAGCCAGCCCAGCACCAGCGCCCATCGGAACAGGCGCGGCCGCGGCATCAGCAGGCCGAGCAGGCGGCGCATCAGGCGGTCGGGCAGGGTTCGCTTGTAGGTCTGCTCGATATGATGGCGGCCGTGGTCGACCAGGTGCATGTAGTTCACGCCCGACGGGCAGGTGGTCATGCACGAGAGGCACGACAGGCAACGGTCGACGTGGCGCACCTCGGGCTCGGTCGGCGCGCGGCCGCCTTCGAGCATCGCCTTGATCAGGTAGATCCGGCCGCGCGGGCTGTCGCGCTCGTCACCAAGTAAGACGAAAGTAGGGCAGGTGGCGGTGCAGAAGCCGCAATGGACGCACTTGCGAAGGATCTGCTCCGACCGGGCGGTCGGCGGATCGGCGAGCTGGGCTATCGTGAAGTTGGTCTGCACCCCCGCCTTTTAGACGGAGAGACTAGCGGCCGGCCAGCACCAGCCCGATTTTCGCCTTGATCATCCCCGGCTGCTCGTTGACCTGGGCGGTCTGGGTCGGCAACTCGGCGGCCGGAATGATCGCGGCCCGGGTCTGGGCCCGGGCGGCATGCGGGTTGTTGGCGGCGACGATAGCGGCAAAAGTGAGCACCGTGGCGGCAATCACCAGGTAATCGACCCAGTTCAGGGCGGCCCGCCGGGGGCGGTAGGGGACGGCTTTCACCTTCGTGTCGGGGCTGTTCACGGTCGCCTCACAACTGCTTCTGAAAATTTTACGGGGGAACCTTCCTGAACATCCCCCGA
>DATFCC010000178.1:0-5600 GCA_035253505.1 Hyphomicrobiaceae bacterium | reverse complement strand
GTGCGCACCGTGCCCAAACGCGACCAGCGGGCGTTCCTCTACGCCAAGGTGAGGATGGCGCGCGGCACTCCGGTGCTTCCGGGGCAGGTTTCCATCTTCCGCGACGGCACCTTCGTCGGCACCGGCCACCTGCCGCTGCTGTCGCCCGGCGAGGAGCACGAGCTGGGCTTCGGCGTCGACGACGCCGTGCGCGTGCGCCATGCTATCGCCGAGGAGAAGCGCGCCGAATCCGGCATCATCACCTCCTCCAAGACCGACACGCGCAGCTACCGCATCACGATCAAGAACCTGCACGAGCGGCCGATACCCGTCAGCGTCATCGACCAGATCCCGGTATCGCAGAACGGGGACATCAAGATCGAGCTCCTGGGCAAGACGGCGCCCAGCCGGCGCGACATGGAGGACAGGCGCGGCCTCCTTGCCTTCGACATGGAGCTCAAGCCCGACGAGGAGCGGATCGTCGACTTCGGCTACCGCGTCACCTGGCCGGCGGCCAAGCGGGTCACCTACGGCCAGGGCTCCTGAGGCCGGGCACCGCAACCGCCCGCCGGCGGTGCAGATGAACCCCACGGCAAGCGGGGCGGAACCCGCTGCCTTGCCCTCGCCAGGAAAGTGACGCATGGTGAGCCTGCGCTGATTCATCGGCGTATCGGCAATACCCTCGCGGCGCCCGCTGGCACGGACCACAGGTTGCGCGGCGGCCGATCCGGTGGAGCGAAGGGACATGCGCGGCTTTCTTGCAGCGCTGATTATGGTTGTCGCACTGGCAGCCGTATTGCCGGCAGGCCCGTCTGCGGCGCAGGTCGAGCCCTCGGGCACGAGCTACATCACCCCGTTCCCGGAGGGCGACGTCTACAAGCTGCAGGCCTATGGCGACCCGTTCGCAGACGGGCTGCTGGCGGGCCTCAACGAGTCGTTCGCCGGCGACACGCGCCTGCAGCTCTCGCGCAAGCACCGCTCGCTCAACGGCATTGCCCGCAACGATTTCGACGACGAGATGCGGGCCGAGGAGAACAATGCCGAGAAAGTGCACATCGGCGTGGTGATGATCGGTTTCTGGGATCGCATGCACATGCGCCTTTCGCCCAGGGATCGGGTCGTTTTCGGAACCAGCGAGTGGCGCGAGGAGTACGGCAAGCGCGTCGATCGCATGATCAAGCTGCTGAAGCGCAAGCACATCGCGGTATACTGGGTCGGCCTGCCCATCATGCGCCGCTACGAGATCAACGAGGCCGCGCTGGCGATCAACGACATCGTGCGCGAGAAGGCCTATCTCAACGGCATCAAGTTCATCGACATCCAGGCGCATTTTGCCGACGAGGCCGGCAACTACGCGCCCTATGGCCCCGACGTGACGGGCAAACAGCGCCTGTTGCGTGAAGCGGACGGTGCGCTCTTCACGCCGGCTGGCAATCGCAAGCTCGCCCTCTATGTCGAGCAGGAGATCAAGCGCGACCTCAATCAGGCCCGCAATGAGCGCGCCATTCCGCTGGCCGGCAGCGAGGCCGAGCAGAAGCGGGTGGCGGCCCTGAGGCCGCGGCCGGCGGGCGATGCAGGGGCCTGGAAGGGCACCGTGGCGGTGGCCGGAGACGGCAAGGGCGCCGCGTCGAAGGCGCCTGCCTCGGCGCGCGACGCGCCAGTGGCAGACACCTCCAACGACCAGAAGGCCGACAACGGCCGCATCACTCTGAAGAGCATCGCTCCCGGCGGGAGGGAGGAATCGGTCACCATCGACATTCCGCGGCCGGCCATTCCATCCGCAGTGATCGCCCTCCTCACACGCAAGGAATCGAGCGACCGGCCCTCCCAGATGGGAGATGTGGTGGCCGATGACGTGGGCGACGGGCTCGTGGTGCTGAGCTCGATCACCCCCGCGGCGGCCGTCGCCTCGGGGCCGGCGCGCCGGCTCGCCCCCAGCCTGAGCCCCTACTACCAGGTACTCATCAAGGGCGACCGCGTCGCTGCCAAGCCCGGCCGCGCCGACGACTTCTCGTGGCCGCGGCCCGAGATCGAGGTCGCGCCCGAGCCGGCCGCCCCGGCAGTAAGGCGCCCGCCGCGCTCTCCGCGCATCGGCTCGCCACGCAGCTAGCGCAATCCCGGTTGACCTCGTGCCGGCGAACGGCTTTGAAGGGTGAGCCGCACCGTAGGGAGGCGCGACCGCGCATGAAGGACCTTGCCGGAAGACTGGCAGTCGTCACGGGCGGCGGCTCGGGCATGGGTCGCGAGATCGTGCGCCGGCTCGCCGCCGAAGGCTGCAGCGTGGCCATGTGCGATGTCTCCGCCGCCGCCATGGAGGAGACGCGGGGGCTTTGCGACACCGGCCGCACACTTCGGGGAACGCGCGTGACCGCGCACGTCGCCGATGTTTCCGACGAGGCGCAGGTGCTCGGCTTCCGCGATGCCGTCGCCCGCGAGCATGCAACGGACAAGATCCACCTGCTCTTCAACAATGCCGGCATCGGTGGCGGCGGCAGCCTCTTCACCAACACGCGTGAGCAGTGGGAAAGGACCTTCGACATCTGCTGGGGTGGTGTTTATCTGTGTACGCGCGCCTTCCTGCCGATGCTGATGAAAGCGGATGCCGGCCACATCGTGAACACGAGCAGCCTCAACGGGTTCTGGGCATCGCTGGGCCCCGGAGCGCCGCACACCGCCTACAGTGCCGCGAAATTCGCGGTGAAGGGCTTCACCGAAGCGCTGATCGGCGATCTGGCGACCAATGCGCCGCATATCAAGTGCTCGGTCGTCATGCCGGGACACGTCGGCACGTCGATCGTCGCCAACTCGCGCAAGATCCAGAACGCGACCGAATCCGACGTGCCGAGCCCGGAGGAGATCGCCCAGCTCCGCATTCGTCTCCGCGCCGCCGGGCGGGACATGTCGCAGGTCTCCGACGCCGATATCCGGAAGTTCGCCGTCGATCGCGCGCGGCGATTCCTGGAGGAGGCGCCGATGAGCGCGGCCCAGGCCGCAACCGTGATCCTCGATGGCGTCAGGGCTGGACGCTGGCGCATCCTCGTCGGCCGCGATGCGGAACGCCTGGACGAGATGGTCCGGCGGGACCCGGAAGGCGCCTACGACGCCGATTTCTTCCAGACCTTTGCCGGCGAGGTCGGCTGGCGCGTCGGTCGTTGACGTCGCGGACACCAGGAGATTGCCAGATGCTGTTCCTCGTCGTCTCCACGCCACGCCCCGAGAAGCCGTCGCATCTCGCGCAGGACCGCCAGTCGTTCTGGCCGTGGATCGGCAAGTACCAGGCGAGCGGGACCTGCAAGCATGTCTACGCCCGTGTCGGGCGCGGCGCCGTCGCCGTCTTCGATGTCGCGAGCAACGAGGCGCTCCACCTCATTCTCAACGAATGGGCCGACATCATCCCGGCCCACTTCGACACCTATCCGCTCGTCGACCTGGAGACGACCAAGCGCATGCTGGCGGCGCAGGTTGCCGGCCGGAGCCATTCGTAACGCGCAGCCGCGTTGCGATGGCAATGATGCGGGCGCGGAAAGTATTGATTTGACAGACGCCGCCGGCGCGCACGACCCTCGGCAGGTCTAGCGACGGAGGCTCCGATGGCATCTCCCGCCCCCTCTCTTCCGCCCATTCGCGCCGACGCAGTGGAGGAGATTCCGGTCCTCGACTTGGCAGCCTTCCGTGCGGACGCTCCCGGCAGCAGGCAGAAGCTCGCCACCGAGCTGGCCCACGTCTTCGAGCACGTCGGGTTCTACTTCATCGTCAACCATGGCGTGCCGCAGTCGCTGATCGATGCCGCCTTCGCTGCCGCCAAGCGCTTTCACGATCAGCCGCTCGAGGCGAAGCTCGAGATCCGGCTCAACCAGTACAACATCGGCTACCTGCCGATGCGCGGCGCCGTGACCCGCCACTCGACGCTCAATGCCAACAACAAGCCCAACGTGAACGAGGCATTCTTCATGGCGCGCGATCTGCCCGCCGATCATCCCGACGTGCTCGCCGGGAAACCTTACCGGTGCGCCAACAAGTGGCCGCGCGACCTGCCGGGCTTCCGCGAGACCTGTCTGGAGTACACGGCGGCGCTGGAAAGGCTGGCGCTGAGCCTCGTCCCCGCCTATGCCCTGGCCCTCGATCTGCCGGAGACCTATTTCGACGAAGCGTTCGCCAACCCGATGTTTAAGCTGCGCATGACGCACTATCCCCCGCAGCAGGCGATCGTCGACAACGAGTTCGGGCTCGCGCCGCATACGGATACGAGCTTCATGACGCTGCTGGCGCCGAACAAGGTCGCGGGCCTGTCCATTCGCCTGCCGAGTGGGCGCTGGATCGACGCACCGCCGATCGAGGGCGCCTTCCTTGTCAACGGCGGCGACATGCTGCGGCGGTGGACCAATGACCGGTTCCTGGCAACGCCCCATCGGGTCGTGAACCGGACAGGAGCGGAGCGCTACGCCATCCCGTTCTTCTTCGATTGCTGGGCGGAGCATCGCATGGAGTGCCTGCCGACATGCACGGGCCCCGGCAACCCGCCGAAATACGAGCCGATCACCTACGTGGAATACATGAAGTGGTTCCGCAGCATGAACTACGGCGGGGCTGCTGCCACGGATGCCCAGGGAACGACTCTCGCGGCAAGCTGACCCCGCGCCCTCCGCCAGTTCGTGCGTCCGATCGGGCTGCGCTTCACGCGCGCGCAGGCGCCAGCAGATCGAAGATGCGCTCGTCGATGGTCGTGCGCGAGCCGCTCGGGTGGATCGCCTGGATGCACACGTGATCCGCGCCCGCGTCCCAGAACTGCTGCAGCCGGCGGCGGATGGCGCCCTCGTCCCCCCAGGCGATGTTGGCGTCCACGAACCGATCCGAGCCGCCGCCGGAAAGATCCTCTTCCGTGAAGCCCAGGCGGCGCCAGTTGTTGGCATAGTTCTCGAGCGCAATGTAGGGCGCGAGCGCGGTGCGCGCGGCCGCGCGTGCCTTCGCCGGATCGGTCTCGAGCAGCACCATCACCTCTGGGCACAGCAGCTTGCCCGGGCCGAGGATGCTCCGCGCCTTGGCCGTGTGCTCGGGTGTCACGCAGTAGGGATGGGCGCCGTCGGTCATCGCCGCGGCCAGCTCCAGCATTTTCGGCCCGAGTGCGGCAAGAACCGTGCGTGGCGGCTGCGATGGCTCAGGCGCCTGGTAGGGAGCGGCGCGCATGGCCTCCAAGTAAGCGCGCATGGTCGCCACCGGCTTGCCGTAGGCGTGGCCGCGCATGGTCGAGACCATCGGCTTGTGCGAGACACCCAGGCCGAGCAGGAAGCGGTTGCCCGACTGCTCATTCAGCCCACGTTGCGCGTTGGCCATGGCCATGGCATCGCGCGCGTAGATGTTGGCAATGCCGGTGGCGATGATGAGCGAGGTGGTGCCCGACAGCAGCCAGGCTGCATTGACGAGAACATTGCGGCCTCGGCTCTCTGGCGTCCACAGCACGCCGTAGCCGCGTTTCTCCGTGCGCTGCGCGAAGGCGAGCGCCTGTGCCCCCGTCATGCCGTCCAGACCTGCCCAGACGCCGATCCTGCCGAGGTTCATCGTTCCACTCCGCGACCAATCCATTCGCCTCGCACGATGTCACCGGCCGACACCCGCCGCAACCG
>DATFCC010000177.1:0-8962 GCA_035253505.1 Hyphomicrobiaceae bacterium | reverse complement strand
CTCCAGCGACAGTGCCACGCCGTCGGTGCCGACGATCGGCCCGTACGTGACCTTCAGGTCCTCAATGCTGAGCTTGGGCATAGCGCTTGCCGAGGTAGGCCTCTATCACGCCCGCATTGCGCAGCACGTCCTGCGGCTTGCCCTGCGCCAGCTCCCTGCCCTGGGCCATCACCAGCACGCGGTCGCACAGGTCGGCGATGAACCGCATGTTGTGGTCGATGACGACGACCGAGATGCCGCGGTCCCGCACAAGGCGGATGGTGTCGCGCACATGGTCCGTCTCCTCCGCCGACAGGCCGGCGGCCGGCTCGTCGAGCAGGATCAGCCGCGGCCGGGCAGCGAGGCCGATGCCCATGCCGAGAACCTTCTGGAAGCCGTAGGGCAGATTGCTCGCCACCTGGTCACCGACGCGGGCGAGGTCGAGCCACTGCATCACCTCCGCCACGTGGGCGTCGGCGCGGGTGCGCATCTCGCGTGCGGCGGGCGTGGAGAGCAGCGTCGCCAGCAGGCCCGGATAGACGTCGCGGAACGCCCCGCGCATCAGGTTCTCGCGCACGGTCTGGGCGCCGTAGACGGTGGTGCTCTGGAAGGTGCGCACGAGCCCGGTCTCGACCAGGACGTGCGGGGCCTGGCCGGTGACGTCCTTGCCGCCCACCATGACGCGGCCGCTGGTCGGCTTGATCACGCCCGAGACCAGGTTGACGGCCGTGGTCTTGCCCGCGCCGTTCGGGCCGATGATGCCGAGGATCTGGCCTTCCTCCACCTCGAAGCTCAGGTTCGCCACGGCCTCCAAGCCGCCGAAGCTCTTGCTCAGGCCCTCGACCTTCAGGAGGCTCGTCATGCCGGCGCCCGCGTCTGTGCGGCGGTGCTCACCCCCGCCTTTGCGGCCGTCTCCGGGGCGGGTCGGTTGCCCCGGATCAGTTTCCTGATCCGCCGGCCAACCTCGATCAGGCCGCCCGGCAGGAAGGCCATGGTCGCAAAGAGGATGGCGCCGAACATGATCTGCTGCAGGTTGACGTAGCCCCGCAACAGCTCGGGCAGGGTCACCATGAAGACGGTGCCGAGCATCGCGCCAACGAGACTGGACATGCCGCCGATCACGTTCATGACGACGAGGTTGAGAGACTGGAAGCCGGAGTAGGCCTCGGGGCCGACGAACTTGATGTAGTGCGCCTGCAGCGATCCGGCCATGCCGGCCAGCGCGCAAGCGATGACGAACACCGTCACCTTGAAACGGATGACCGGCACACCCGAGCACTCCGCCAGCCGCTCGCCCTCACGGATCGCGTCCATGGCCCGGCCGAACTCCGAGGTGAGGAGCCGTGCGCACAAGCCGACGCCGAGAACGGCGAAGCCCAGCGCGAAATAGTAGTAGGCGCGGTTGGAGAGCAGGAACGGATAGGGCGGGGGAACGTCGAAGATGCCGTTCGACCCACCCGTCAGCCAGGAGTTCTCGATGATCGCCATGCGCACGACCTCGCCCATCAGGAAGGTGATGAGCACGAAATACTTGCCGGTGAGGCGCAGCACGATCGGCCCGATCACGGCGGCGACCGCGGCGGCGAGTGCGATGCCGGTCAGGAGGCCGACGGGCCATGGCATACCGTAGCGCATGACCATGATTGCCGATCCGTAGGCGCCGAAGCCCATGAATGCCGTATGGCAGAGGCTGACGTGCCCGGTCCGGATGATCAGGTGCAGGGATGCCGCGGCAATCGAGGTGATGCAGATGAGCACGCCGACGTGATGCAGGAACTTGTCGTCGGTGAGCCACGGCCAGCCGATGAGCACGATCGCGCCCAGCACCCAGAGCGTTCGCTTGGCCACGGGGCTCATGTCTCCGGCGTCCCGAGGATGCCCCACGGGCGCACGACCAGCAGCGCGATGACGACGCCGAACGACAGGAAGGCGGAGGCCGCCGCGCCATAGAAGGTGCCGACGAAACTTTCGGTGAAGCCAAGCAGCGCGCCGCCGAGCGCGGCGCCGGGGATCGAGCCCATGCCGCCGAGGATGACGACGATGAAGGCCATCAGCAGCGGCCGTTCACCCAGGAACGGCGACACGGCATAGACCTGCCCCCACAGCGCGCCGGCCAGCGCGGCGAGAAGGATCGCCACGAAGAAGGCGATCTTGTAGGTGCGGCGCGTGTTGACGCCCTGCGCCTCGGCCGCCTCCAGGTCTTGGGCGGCGGCGCGCATGGCGAGGCCTGCGCGCGTGTAGCGGATGAACAGGTAGAAACCGGCCAGCGCCGCCAGCGCGATCACGACCACGATCAGCCTGTCGACCGGCACGATGATGTCGCCCAGCGTGAGCACCTCGCTCGACATGGCGGGGATGTTGCGCTCATGCACGTCCCAGATCAGCACGGCGCCGAACATCATCATCATGTTGAGGCCGAGCAGGCCGATCATGCTCTCGAACATGCGCTGGTAGAACCAGCGGAACACCAGCCACTCCAGGAGCAGCGAGGCGAGCGCCACCGCCAGCACCCCGACCGGCAGGGCAATGAGCCAGGGCCAATGCAGGTCCTTGATCAGGTGGAGAAGCGCGAACGCCCCGAGCATGGCGAACTCGCCGTGGGCAAAGTTGACGACGCGCATGATGCCGAAGAGCAGCGTGAACCCGAGCGCGACGAGGATGTAGATCGCGCTCAGGCTGACGCCGTTGACGAACACCTGACCGAGGATCGTTGCATTGAACACTGGACTTCACCTGCAACGGTCGTCCCGGCGCTTGGTGCCGGGCTCGAGCCATCCGCGAACGCCGGAGCGAGCTGATGCACAGATCCCGGGCATGAAGCCCGGGATCACAGGGGTGTGGGCCGGCAGTCGGCGTTTCATCGAGGTTGGCGGCCCTAGGGCGTGAACTTCGCCTTCGTGACGAGCTTGCCGCCCTTCACTTCGGCGAAATAGTAGGGGAGCATGAGCTGACGGTTGACGCCGTACGTCTCCTTGCCGGTCCACTTGACGGGACCGTAGATGCCCGCATCGAAGCCGTTCATGGCATCGAGCGCGTCGCGCACCTTGGTGGTGTCGGTGGAGTCGGCGCGCTTGATGGCGTCCACGAGCAGGAAGACGGTGTGGTAGAAGGCGGGCATGAACTGGTTGATGATGCCCTTGCCGTACTTCTGCTCGTAGATGGGCCGCAGTTTCTTGCCGGCCGGCGTGTCCCAGTCGAAGATGCCGTAGGACAGGAAGCCTTCCGCCGCCGGCCCGGCGATCTCGATGATCTCGTCCGACGCCGGACCGCCGATCTGCACCACCTTGCCTTTGAAGCCGGCCTGGCGGATCTGCTTCAGCATCAGGCCGCAGTCGCCGGGCGAGTTGCCGTCGAACTCGAAGGCGTCCACCTTCTGCGCCATCATGCGCAGGATCAGCGGGGTGAACTCCTTGATGCCGCGCTCGAACAGGTCGAGCACCACCTCGAAGCCCTGCTTGCGGTAGTCCTCGGCGAGCGCGCCGGCCACCGACTGGCCGACCGCATCGTTGGGCGCCAGGATGCCCACTTTCTTGATCGATGGCTCATTGTCCTTCAGCCACTTGATCAGCGGCGGGCCGAACTCGATGTTGGTCGGATAGATGCGGAAATTGTAGGGGTCCTTGGTATCGTTCTTCAGGATCTGCGGAGCGTAGCCGTCGGTCAGCGCGATCACCTTGGCGGGATTGGTGACGCTGATAACGCCTAGCGCCGGCGGCGAGCCGACCGGGCCGATGATGAATTTCACATTGTCCTGATTGACCAGCCGCTCGGCCGCCGCCTTGCCACCCTGCCCCGTGTACTGATCGTCGTACATGATGAGCTGGAGCTTGTAGGTCTTGCCTTCGGCCTTGAAACCGCCCGCGGCGTTGATCTCCTCGATCGCGATCTCCATGCCGCGCTGCGCCGCGAGGCCCCAGGCGGTGCCGCCGCCCGACAGCGGGCCGATGCCGCCAATCTTGACGACATCCTGCGCCTGCGCGGCAGCCGCGATGCCGATCGACAACGCCGCGCCGACGGTCGCGGCAATCCATTTCCGATGCATTGGTCGTCTCCTCATGAGGGGCACTGGCTTGTCCCGGCGACGGCCCATGGCTGCCGGCCTCTTGTCACGCCTGCCACCTTGCAGGGAGCGTCGTTGGCGCGTCAACCGGGCACGCGGCAGCACACCCTTGCAGGAAATGGCACCCAGGTGACATTTATCCTGCTGCGTGCGGCCTGCTCGGCCGGCAATCGGCAAGCGCGCTCGAGAAGCCGGCCCTACTTTCGGTCGCCTGCCCGCCGGCTCAGCTGCTTGAGCGCCGCCACCTCGCGCGCCCACTCCTTGAACGGACGGGCCGGCGTGCCGCCCATGCGGGCACCCGGCGCGACGTCGTCCTTGACGTGCGCCATGCCTGCGATCTGGGCGCCGCTGCCGACAGTCACGTGGCCGACGACGCCGGAGTGTGCACCCATGACCACGAGGTCGCCCAGTTGCGCGGAGCCCGCGATGCCGCTTTGAGCGACGATGATGCAATGCCGGCCGATGCGGACGTTGTGGGCGATCTGCACGAGATTGTCGATCTTCGTGCCCTCGCCGATGACCGTGTCCGACAGGGACCCCCTGTCGACGGTCGTGTTGGCGCCGATCTCGACGTTGTCGCCGATGAGCACGCGCCCGATCTGTGGCACCTTGACGTGGCCGCTGGCGCTCATGGCGAACCCGAAACCGTCCTGCCCGATACGTACGCCGGGGTGGATGATGACGCCGTTGCCGACGATGGCGTGAATGAGCGAGGCGCCGATGCCGATGTAGCAGTCCCTTCCGAGCACCACCCGGTAGCCCACCACGGCACCCGCGGCGACCGTGGTCCCGGCACCGATGGTGGCCTCCTTGGCGATGATTGCCCCCGGCTCGATGACCGCGCTGTCGTGGATGCGTGCGGTCGGGTGGATGAGGGTGCCTTGCGCCGCCGGGCCCGCGGCGGCCGCCTTGCTGCTCAGGGCATCCGCATAGAACAGGCGCAAGGCATGGGCGAATGCGGTGTAGGGGGCATGCGTGGTCAGCGTCGCCGTGGCGCTCGGAGCGCGACGGGCATTGTCGGCTGTCACGATGCAGGCGCCGGCCGACGTCGTCGCAAGCTGGGCGGCGTATTTGCGGTTGTCGAAGAAGGTGAGATCGCCGGGCCCTGCGTTGTGTAAGGGCTGCACATCGGCAATGACGCGCGATCCATCCTGCTCGCGCGTCAGCACTGCCCCGATCCGCTCGGCGATGTCGCGCAGTGCAAAGGGTCCCGCGCGCAAGAAAAAGCCCGGATGCTCCATGGCGCCCTCTCCCTTCGCTCAGGAACCCGCCTTGCGCCTCGTCTGCTCGCGCCGCGCTCGCTCTGCCGGAGGCCGGTCGGAGGCCCTGCCGGGCGTTGTCCACGGGCGCTCCCGTCGGTGGGCCCCGTCCGCGCTTCTCTGCGGCGCTGCCGGCCGCGCTTGCGTCCTGCCGCCTCTGTTATGGGCCGCGGTCTTGCGCGGTGCCGCACGCTGCCTTGCAGGATCGAGCGGCCTGTTGTCTTTCTCCGGGCCGGCGAGACCGCGCTTGTCCTCGGCCGGAATGGTCTGCCGCGTCAGATGCTCGATGGCGCGAAGCAGGCCGCGTTCCTCCGCGTCGCACAGCGAGATGGCCGTGCCGCAAGCGCCGGCGCGCGCCGTGCGGCCGATGCGGTGCACATAGCTTTCCGCAACCTCCGGCAGCTCGAAATTGACCACGTGCGTCACCTGGTCGATGTCGATGCCGCGGGCGGCAATGTCGGTCGCCACCAGCACTCGAACCCGTGACGCACGAAAGGCGGCGAGCGCCTGCTCGCGCTGCGGCTGGCTCTTGTTGCCGTGGATGGCGGCCGCGCGGATGCCGGCGGCATCCAGGTGGCGCGCGACCTTGTCGGCGCCACGCTTGGTGCGCGTGAATACGAGGGCGCGCGACATCAGCGGATCGCAGAAGAGCTGCACCAGCAGTGCGCGCTTGTTGTGGCTCTCGACATGGAGGACGCGCTGGCTGACCTTGTCGACGGTGGAGGCTACCGGCGTGACGGCGATCCGCACGGGGTCATGCAACAGCTCGCCGGCCAGCCTGCCGATCTCGGGCGGCATGGTGGCCGAGAAGAACAGGTTCTGCCGCTTGGAGGTGAGTTGCCCCACGATGCGGCGGATCGGCGGCAGGAAGCCGAGGTCCAGCATCTGGTCCGCCTCGTCGAGCACGAAGATCTCCGTGCCCGACAGCAGGATGTCACGGCCGGCGATGTGATCGATGAGGCGGCCGGGCGTCGCCACCAGTACGTCCACGCCGCGCGCCAGCGCCTGCACTTGTGGCCGGTGCCCGACGCCTCCGAAAACGACGGCGACGGTCAGTCCAAGCTGTCCCGCATAGGTGCGGAAGCTCTGCGCGATCTGAGATGCCAGCTCGCGTGTGGGCGCGAGCACCAGCGCGCGGCAGCCCCTGCGCATGGGCGGGCGGCGGTTGGTGGTCAGGCGCTGGATGATGGGAATGGCGAATGCGGCGGTTTTTCCCGTCCCCGTTTGGGCGATGCCGAGGAGGTCACGGCCGGCGAGAACGACCGGAATGGCTTTGGTCTGTATCGCAGTGGGGAGCTGGTAGCCTGCAGACTCGAGCGACCGCAGGATTGGCGCTGCGAGGCCGAGGTCGGAGAATTGCGTCAATGGGTAGTTCTTTCGTGTGGCCGCGTGCACTACGGGCGCCGCGACATGCAAGTCGACGGCAGCCCGGGCCCTGCGGCCGGACTTCGGGTGACACCCCGCGTGCCTGGGTTGTCGGATGGAATTTCTCGGGGCGCTCAACAGGAGGACAACCAGGGCAGAACGCCCGCACATTTGTCCGTCACGCGGCCGGAGCGCCGCAAATCGCTCATCGAGCGGTGGCAGCTTGTCTCATGTCGCAACGCACAAGTCAAACTCATCCGGGCCTTATCAACGAATAGGTGAGTGACGTCCCGTTGTGGACTGCCTCCGGCCATCGCAGCCCGCGCGCCTCGACAAAGGACAGTCTGTCGGCGCGAGCATCCGCAGCACTTCAAACCGCCGCTCTCGCATGCGGCGTGTTTTCTTGTCTTGCCGTTGATGTGCTCATTGAGCACACGCCGGGCGGTCACCCGTGCAAACGGGCGCCTGGAACGAGCCACCGAGGCGCATGCAACCCTTGTCGCTGCCAGCCGTGCGTAATGCTGGTGAACTCCGCGTCCGGCCGTGCTAGGCTTGCCTGTGGTCAAGCGCGCGCCAGTCAAGTTTCAAGTCGAACTCACCGGTTATGGCTGGTCGGTCCGGGTCGGCGCCGCGCAGTTGGGGCTGTTCGCGACCCAGCGCCACGCGCTGGACGAGGTGCGAAGGCGACGCACGGTCATGAGCGCCGAAGGCAAGACCAGCACTGTCACCATCAGCGGCGCCGAGCGCGACGGGCCCAGCCGCCTCCAGCCCTTCCGGCGCCGCTAGAGCGGTTCCGAGCCAGGAACCTCGCTCCGAACGCGACGTCATCCCGGCAGTCGTTGCCGTGCGCGAGTTGAAAGTCGAATAGGTGCTCGCGCCCAATGACCTGTTATACAGATGACCGGTAGGGCGGCACGGGAGGTCTCCTGATGTTCATTCGCGCGGTCCAGCACAATTCCGAGCTCGACGGATTTCGCGCCGAGGTGCGCGCGTTCTGTGAGCGCGAGATGCCGGCGGAGGTGCGCAGCAAGCAGGCGCGCGGACAGCATCTGGAGAAGCACGAATATGATGCCTGGCTGAAGCGGCTGGGTGCGCGCGGATGGCTGACGGGCAAGTGGCCGAAGGAGCACGGCGGGCTCGGCTGGCAGCCCGAGCAGTTCCTGGCCTTCCAGGAGGAGCTGGGCCGCGCCGGTGCGCCGCCGCTCGTGTCGTTCGGCCCGACCATGGCGGGCCCCGTGATCTACACCTTCGGCACGCCCGAGCAGAAGCAGAAGTACCTCTCCGGCATCATCAGGAACGACACCTGGTGGTGCCAGGGCTATTCGGAGCCCGGTGCCGGATCCGACCTCGCCGGCCTCAAGACGCGCGCGGTCCGAGACGGCGACCATTACGTCGTCAACGGCCAGAAGATCTGGACCTCGATGGCGCACTGGGCCGACATGATCTTCGCCCTGGTGCGCACCGACCCCGACGCCAAGAAGCAAGAGGGCATCTCCTTCCTGCTCATCGACATGAAGACGCCGGGCATTACGGTGCGGCCGATCATCGGCATCACGCTGGGGCATCACCTCAACGAGGTGTTCTTCGAGAACGTGCGCGTGCCGGTCGCCAACCGCATCGGCGAGGAAAACAAGGGCTGGACCTACGCCAAGTTCCTGCTCGCCAACGAGCGCGTCGGCAGTGCGGATGTTTCCAAGATGGAGACCTATCTGGCCCAGATCCATCGCCTGCTCGAAGAGACCAAGGAGGGCGGCAAGTCACTCGCCGGCGACCCCCTTTTCCAGCGCCGCCTCGCCGAGCACGAGGTGGCGCTCGCCACCGTCAAGGCGTTGCTGGCGGATCAGCTCGCCGCGGCGCGCAGCAATGGTGCACCCTCGCTGATGGGCGCCGCCGCGCTGAAGCTGCGCGGCACGGAGCTCATGCAGGCCATCCTGCAGACCGGCCTGGAGGCGCTCGGCCGCCACGGCATGGTCTATCAGAGGGATGCGCTGCACGCGGGCTGGAACGGCGAGTTGATCGGCCCCGAGCAATCCGCCGACGTCATCTACGAGCACCTCTACCGCCGCGCCGCCACCATCTACGGCGGCTCCAGCGAGGTGCAGAAGAACATCATCGCCAAGGGCGCGCTGGGGCTTTGAGGAATGGGGTAGCGAGATGCGTGGCTTTTCCGCCGAGGAGCGGCAGCTTCTCGACAACAGCCTGCAGGGCTTTCTGGCCGAGAACTACAGCTTCGAGCGCTGGAAGAAGCTGGCGCGCGGGCCGGAGATGGAAGGCTTCGGTCGCGGCGAGTGGGCAAAAT
>DATFCC010000176.1:0-7632 GCA_035253505.1 Hyphomicrobiaceae bacterium | reverse complement strand
GCGAGATGGCGGTGGAGTGCGTGTTGGCCTCGGCCTGCCTGCCCACCATCCACCACGCCGTTGTCATCGAAGGTCACGCCTATTGGGACGGCGGCTTCTCGGCCAACCCCGACCTGCTGACGCTGGGGCGCGAGAGCCCTGTCGGCGATACGCTGATCGTCAAGCTCAACTCCGTGGAGAGAGCGGGCGTACCGACGACCGCGCGAGAGATCAGCGCGCGCATCAACCAGATCACCTTCAATCAACCGCTGCTGCGCGACATCGAGCTGATCGAGACGGTACGCAGCCACCGCCGCTGGTCCGGCCTCGCAAACTCGGCCGACGCGCGGCTCGCGCGCCAGCGCTACCACCTCATCGACGCCGGGCGCTTCACCGGTGCGCTGGCTCCCGAGAGCAAAGGCAAGCCGGAGCTGGAATTGCTGCTCTATCTGCGCGATGCCGGACGCAGCGAGACGGAGAAGTGGCTTGCCCGGAGCGCCGCACAGGTCGGCCGTCGGAGCACCGTTGATTTTGCCCGTGATATTCTGCCGGGGCGGGGGATGGCCAAGCTTGCGGCGGGGGCTTCGCGCTCTTCGCCCAATGCCGCTTGAACCGAGCGAGGCCGGTATGGGAAACCATTGCTTCAGCAAGTCGCCTAAATAGCAATTTTCTCGCGCCGGGCTCGTGCTAACGAATATCAGGGACAGTCGACGAGGATTCGGCGGCGTTTTGGGGATTGGGCATTGAGGAAGCGTCCCGGAGAGGCGGCGCAATGTGCTTCACCGCGCACGCCACTTCCCTGGCGCGCGGCGGCCGCACTGCTGACCATGCTGGCCACGACGACGGCACTGTCCCAGTTCTTCCGCTCGTCCACGGCGGTGATCGGGCCGGAGCTGATCCGCGATCTCGCGTTGAGCCCGGAAGCGCTGGGTTTCGCCAACGGCAGCTTCTTCATGGCCGTGTTCCTGGGCCAACTGCCTGTCGGCGTCGCCTTCGACCGCTTCGGCGTGCGCCTGACGGTGGCCGTTTTGTCGGTGCCAATGGCGGCAGGCGCGATGCTACACGGCCTGGCCGATACCGGGCTGCAACTGGCCGCCGCCCGCTTCCTTGTCGGCATCGGCTGCGCGGCCAGCTACACGGCCGGCATCGTCCTGATATCGCGATGGTTTCCCAGGCCGGCGTGGAGCACCCTCATCAGCTGGCAGTTCGCCTTGGGCCAGGTTGGCCTGCTGCTGGCGGGCACGCCGCTGGCGGCGGCGGTCGGATGGGTGGGCTGGCGCTTTCCGTTCGTGGTCATGGGGCTGGTGGCGATGCTGGTCGGCTACGTCTTCCTGCAGGTCGTGCGCGACGCCCCGCCAGACGTCGCCGGGGGCGCCGAGGAAGCAGAAGCAAGCGCAGGTATCTGGCGCGGCCTGGGCCAGGTGCTGACGACGCCCGGCCTCGTCCAGGTATTCTGCCTCTACATGGTCGCGTTTGCATCGCTGGTGACGGTGCAGGTGGTGTGGGCGGGACCCTACCTGCATGACGTGTTCGGGCTGGGCCCGGTCGAGCGCGGCAACGTGCTTATCGGCATGGCCCTGGTGCAGACCATGGGCGTGCTCGTGGTCGGGCCGCTCGATCGCCTGTTCAACACGCGCAAGTGGGTGTCGGTCGGCTCGGGCTGTTTGGCGCTACTCGCCATGACCGCGCTGGCGCTCGGCCCCACATCGCTGCCCACGGCCATCGGCTTCCTGTTCCTGCTCAGCGGCTCGTCCGCCTATGGCGGAGTGTTGTTCGCGCAGATCCGCAGCCTCTTTCCCGCCCATCTCGCCGGGCGCAGCGCCACCATCACCAACATGGCGCCCCTGTTCGGCGCCTCCGTGCTGCCTACCCTGACAGGCTTCATCCCACCGCTGTTTCCGCATGACGCCTCGGGCTACGCGCCGCTCGCCTACCAGTGCATCTTCGCCACGCTCGCTTTCTGCCTGGCCGCGGGCCTGGGGGTCTATCTCACGGTCGAGGACACCAAGCCCAGTCCCGTCGAGGATGCCGGCTCGAGTGCGCCGCGCCCGGATACGGGCTGAGCCCGCCGGTGCAGCCGCCGCGGCGGACACTTTGGCGAGTGGCCACAGCCGTCCGCCCGCCATATTGTGGCGCCGAGGACACCTCTCAGGGAGGAGGCAATCATGGCGGATCGGCTCAAGGGCAAGCTTGCCTTCTGCACGGCTTCGGGCGCGGGAATCGGCCGGGCGACGGCGCTGGCCTTCGCGCGCGAGGGCGCCCGGGTGATCGCCAGCGATCTCAACGAGGCCGCCATGGCCGGCTTGAAGGAAGCGGGCATCGCCGAGTGCGTCAGGCTCGATGCACGCGACACCGCGGCCATCGAGGCGCAAGCGAAGCGGCTCGGAGCGGTCGATGTGCTTTTCAACGCCGCGGGGTTCGTGCACCACGGCACGGTGCTCGACACATCCGACCAGGACTGGGACTTCTCCTTCGACCTCAACGTCAAGTCGATGCATCGCACCATCAAGGCGTTCCTGCCGGGCATGCTGACGAAGGGCCGCGGCTCGATCATCAACATTGCGTCCGCCGTGGGGGCCACCAAAGCCGCGCCGAACCGCTATGTGTACGGCGCCACCAAGGCCGCCGTCGTGGGCCTCACCAAAGCGGTGGCGATCGACTTCATCGGCAAGGGCATCCGCTGCAATTGCATCTGCCCGGGTACCATCCAGACACCCTCGCTCGACGAGCGCGTCAGGGCGCTGGGCCGGCAGGTCGGCGGGGAGGAGAAGGCGCGGCGCATGTTCATCGAGCGTCAGCCCCTGGGTCGCCTTGGCACTGCCGAGGAAATGGCGCACATCGCCGTCTATCTCGCCTCCGACGAGTCGGTCTACACCACCGGTTCGGCCTTCCTCTCCGACGGCGGCTTCACGTTGTGAGCGCGACGGGCCTGCTGCGCTCGGGCGATCTCGTGCTGCGGCGTGCGCAGGACAGCGACTTGGCCGGCCTAGTGACCCTGCAGCGTATGGCGTACGCGAGGAACCGTGACATCCTGGGCGTCGAGCCGATCCCGCTGCAGGCGGACTACGCCGGAATCCTGCGCGGCATGGAAGTCTGGCTGGCAGAGGATGTGGGGCGGCTCGTCGGCGCGCTGATCCTCGAACCGCGGGCCGAAGACCTGCTGATCTGGAGCATTGCCACCGATCCCGCCCGCCAGAGCGGCGGGCTCGGTCGTTCGCTGCTCGGCGCGGCCGAGATACGGGCCAAAGAGCTTGGCCGCACCGTCGTGCGCCTCTACACCGGTACGCTGCTCACGCATCTCGTCGCCTGGTACGGCCGGCACGGCTATGAGGTGGAGCGCATCGAGCCCTTGAGCGACCGCTCGATCACCCACATGATCAAGCATCTGGGTTCCCGTTCGGAGCAATGACGCCATGCCTCGCTTTTGCGCCAACCTGAATTTCCTGTTTCAAGAAGTGCCACTGCTCGAGCGCTTCGGCGCGGCCGCGAAGGCAGGCTTCAGGGCGGTCGAGATCGGCAGCCCTTACGAGGCCTCAGCCGGGGACATCGCCGGCAGGTTGAAAGCGAGCGGACTGGCGCTGGCCCTGATCAACACCACGGCAGGCGATGCGGGGAAGGGAGAGCGTGGGCGCTCGGCCCTTGCCGGGCGCGAGGCGGACTTCGACGCCGATCTCGAGACAGCGCTCGCCTACTGCAGCGCCACGGGTTGCAAGATGATCCACGTAATGGCCGGCCTTGTGCATCAGGGCGCGCGGCGCGAGGTGTTCGTCGCCAACCTGAAGAAGGCCGCACCCAAGGCCGCCGCCGCCGGGATCACGCTGGTGATCGAGCCGATCAACCGGCGCGACATCCCGGGCTACTTCCTCAACAAGCTCGACGCGGCTCGCGCCATCATCCACGAGGTGGGCGCGGCCAATCTCGGCCTCCAGTTCGACATCTACCATCGGCAGGTCGAGGACGGGGACGTGGCGGTGGCCCTCAAGGAGTATGCAGCTCTCACCCGCCACTACCAGATCGCCAATCCGCCCGATCGCGGCGAGCCCGATGCCGGCGACTTGAACTATGCATGGTTGCTGAAAGAGATCGACGGCAGCGGCTACCAGGGCTGGGTCGGCTGCGAGTACAAACCGCGCCGCGGCACGGTGGAGGGCCTTGGCTGGACCAACGCCTGCGGCGTGACGCTTGGGTGAGTCTCGCTCTCCCCATTCCGAACGGGAATGGAGAAAGGGGACGCAGGAAGGAAACAGCATGAAGATACTCATCACCGGCGGCGCAGGCATGATCGGCCGCAAGCTGGCCGAACGGCTGGCAAGGGATGGCGCGCTCGGCGGAAAGCCCGTCTCCAAGCTGACGCTTTACGATGTCGTGCCGGGCAAGGTGCCGGACGGGGCGAAAATGCCTGTGACCGTCGCCACCGGCGATCTTCCCGCGCCCGGGGAAGCCGACAAGCTCCTTGCCGACCACCCCGATGTCGTCTTCCACCTCGCCGCCATCGTCTCGGGTGAGGCCGAGCAGGACTTCGACAAGGGATACCGCATCAACATGGACGGCACGCGCGGGGTACTGGAAGCCGCGCGCAAGGCCGGGCACAAGCCGCGGCTGGTGTTCGCCAGCTCCATCGCCGTGTTCGGCGCGCCTTTCCCGGAAGCCATCGGCGATGAATTCTTCAATACGCCGCTCACCTCCTATGGCACGCAGAAGACCATCGGCGAGCTGCTCGTCACGGACTACAGCCGCAAGGGCTTCCTCGATGGCATCTCCATTCGGCTTCCCACCATCTGCGTGCGGCCAGGCAAGCCGAACAAGGCGGCCTCGGGCTTCTTCTCCAACATCATGCGCGAGCCGCTGGCGGGTGAAGAGGCTGTCCTGCCCGTTTCGGAAAGCGTTATGCACTGGCACGCCTCGCCGCGCGCGGCGGTGGGCTTCATGCTGCATGCCGCGACCCTCGACCTGTCGAAGCTCGGCTGGCGGCGGGCCCTCACCATGCCGGGTCTGGCAGTGACGGTGGGCGAGCAGATCGCCGCGTTGAAGAAGGTGGCGGGCGACAAGGTCGCGGGGCGCATCCGCCGCGTGCCCGATCCCTTCGTGGAAGGCATCGTGGCAGGCTGGCCGCGCAACTTCGCGCCCACGCGAGCGCTGGCGCTTGGCTTCAAGCCGGATGCGAGCTTCGAGGACATCATTCGCATTCATATCGAGGACGAGCTCGGCGGCAGGATCGCGTGATTTCAGGGTGGGTGCAGCCCGGCGCACTGCCAGGGCTGTGACGTCCAGGATACAGGTCGTGCGATATCGGCGTGCGGTTCCGGGCCGAGCCCAATTCGCTTCAGAACTTTCGCATAGAAGGTCACCCGTCGCGCCCGGGAGCCCGCGCGCCGCCGCAGGAGAAGCCCATGCGCCCACTTGCCCCTTCGATCATGCTCGCCGCAGCGGCACTCGGCGTCTTGGCGGCGTCCTCCGTGATGGCCGCGGAGCGAGGCCGGCCGCCGCCGGGCATACTCGGCTACGCGACGGCCGACAGCCGCTTCAGCGGCCAGAGCGTCACCGGCCCGGTGCGGCGCGGCCCTCACGGTCGTCTCGAGGTTCGCCTGCCGGGGGGCACGTGGATCGAGTGCGGACGCAGTTGCTCCGACACCTTGCGGCGCGAGACCGTGGACTTCTGGCGCAACCATGGCGGCCGGGAAGCGGGCGGCGACGGCCCGGGGTATCTGAACTTCCGCTGGTAGCAGCGGCTGCCATGTGAGCTTGCTGGGGCCGACCCTCAGCGCCGCCGGTTCATGTAGCCGTCGATGGCGGCAAGCGTGCTGTCTCCGAACTCGCCGTCGAGCGGGCCCGAATAGAAGCCGCCGTCCCGCAACTTGCGTTGCAGAGCCTGCCGGAACTCCTTGCTCCACGCGCGAGAATTCTGGATCATTTGCTTGTGCGAGAACTCGTGGCGGCGGTCGAGCGACTTCAGCATGAGGCTTGCGGCTTCCTCGGGGTCCTTGCGCTCCACGCCCTTCCCGCTGTCCAGCATCCAGGCCAGATTGTGGGTGCCGGCGGGATGACCGAGCGCCATCGCTCTCCTGTAGTAGGCGACGGCCGCCGCATTGTCCTGGGTGACGCCCTTGCCCTGGGCATGCAGGAGGCCGATGTTCACCATGGCCGCCGCGTTGCCGAGGTCGGCGGCCCGCTTGTACCAGCTCGCCGCCTTCGCAAGGTCGGAGTCGACGCCGTCGCCCCGGCTGTACATGCCGCCGAGCTCGGCCATGGCAGGAGTGTATCCGGCCTCGGCGGCTTTGGTGAACAGGCGCAGCGCCTCGGGCGCATCCTTGGCGGTGACTTTGCCCTCCACCAGCACGCGCGCCAGCCTGTACTGCGCCTCGGCATGGCCCTTGTCGGCCGCTGCCCGCAGCCAATAGATCGCCTCCTGCGGATCCCGGCTCGTCCCGCGGCCCTCGAGCGCCATGCTGCCGACGGCAGTCATGGCGGCGAGATGCCCCGTGGCCGCACCTTTCCGATACCACGTCATCGCCTCGGCATCGTCGCGCACCACGCCTGATCCGGTGGCGTAGAGCTTGCCCAGCAGCGCCATGGCAGAGGCATTGCCTTCGTGCCCGAGGCGGCGCACCGCCTGCAGGAGCTCGGCCTCGTCCGCCCCGAAACGCCAGATATCGAGGGTGGCGCTGCCGCCCGGAGCCACCGAGGACACCCGCCGGAAAAGATCACCCGGCCCCATGATGGGCCGGCCGTTGAGGGCCACCACGATATCGCCGAAGCGCACACCGGACAGGTTTGCAGGGCCGCCCGCAACCGCCTCCAGAACGAGCGCGCCATTGCCGTTGCTGAGACCGAGCCGGGTCGCTACCGGGGCCTCGATGGGGTCGATCCGCGTGCCGAGCCAACCCTTCGTGCCGTCGCTGGGCAAGCTGCCGACCTTGACCGGCAGCTTCACGATGCGGCCCTGCGTATTCGATCCCTCGCCGGTGGGCGGAGCCTGGGCTCCCAGCCCAGTCGCGGACCCTTTGGGTGGCATGCGGACGATGTCGACGCCGGAATCGGAGGCTTCGACGGCGATGGGAGGGGGCCGCGGCTTGGCCGCTTCGAGAGGTGGAGCCGCGAGCGCGCCACAGACGCCCGCGCAAAGCGCAGGGAGACAGACGGCTACCGGAGCAATGCCGAGGACGTGGGAGCACATCGACCTGTCCCTCTGCCCGCGAGACGCTACGACAAATCGGCGGGCGCGACAATTTCACTTTGCCTGCGCGCTGCCGCCGGATGTCGGCCGGTCACTGTTCGTCACGCGTGCGTGAGGGCGTCTTCTCGTTGCCGCAACGGCCGCTATATGAGCTGCGTCGAGCGATGCTCGGCACGAAACAAGGGACAAGCAAACAACACTCTCAGAGGAGATCGATCATGAAGACCATTCTTTCCGCACTCGTTGCCCTGACGCTGGTTGCCGCTGCCGCCGCTCCGGCCAGTGCCTACGGCGAGTTCGACCGGCAGGGCAACCGCGACGCGGGCCAGAGCTCGCCTCTGTAAGCGTCGTGCGCTCCACAAACGACGAGGCCCGCGGGCATGGCTCGCGGGCCTCACTTTGTCAGCGCGTCTCTTACCTCAGTGTGCAAGCACCGCGAGAAGCAGCAGCGCCACGATGTTGGTGATCTTGATCATCGG
>DATFCC010000175.1:0-10711 GCA_035253505.1 Hyphomicrobiaceae bacterium | reverse complement strand
CAGGATGCGCAGGCGCACGTCGAGCCTGGCGGCCATGACCATGTGACCGAGCGCCAGCGCGCTGGCGGCGCCACCCATGTCCTTCTTCATGATCAGCATGGCGCTCGCCGGCTTGATGTCGAGCCCGCCGGTGTCGAAGGCGATGCCCTTGCCGATCACCACGATCTGGGGCGCGCTGTCGCGGCCCCACTGCAGATCGATGAGGCGCGGCGGGCGCGGGCTGGCGCGTCCGACCGCGTGGATGAGGGGGAAGTTTTTTGCCAGCAACTCGTCGCCGACGATGCTCGACACTTTCGCCCCGTGCGACTTGCCGAGCTGGCGGGCCGCATCCTCGAGCTCCTGCGTGCCCATGTCGCTGGCGGGCGTGTTGATGAGATCGCGCCCGAGCCACACCGCGTCGGTAAGCGCTATGGCCTGCGCGTGATCGGCCCCCCGCGGAAGCTTGAGTTGTGGAACCTCGCTGTCGCCCGAAGTCTTGTAGCGGCGGAACCGGTAGGCCCCCAGACCCCAGGCGACGGCGGCGAGCTGGGGATCGCCGGGGTCGTCGGCCAGATGATAGCAGCCGGCCGGCAGCAGCGACGGCAGCAGCCCCACGGCCACCTCGGGCCTCTCCATGGGATCGCCGGCGCGTCCTTCACCGACGCCGAGCACGGCTCCCGCAAGTTCTCCGTCCGCTCCCGGCAGCAGCGCGTGCTTTCGCGCGGCGCCCTTGAACCCCTGGGCCTCGAGCCATGCCCGCTGCATGGCGGTCAGCGGCGCCTCGCGTGCCCATTGCGCATTGCGCGCAAGCCACACCGGCAGCGATTTCTTTCTGGCATCGGCGGCCAGTAGCACCTGTGCAGCCGTCGAGCCCTGCTTCGACTTTTCCCTGGGCGCCATCACCGATCCGCCGACGCTCGATTGTTCCGTTCCGGCGCGCGGCTCAACCTTCGAGCTCGAGCAGCGGCTGTCCCTCCGACACCATGGTCTTCTCCTCGACGAGCCACTTGGCGACCCGGCCGGACTGTTCGGCGCTCACCGGAATATGCATCTTCATCGCCTCGATGACCGCCACCTCGGTGTCGGCCTCGACGCTGTCGCCGGCCTTCACGAGACGGTTCAGCAGTTGCCCGGCGATGGGCGAAGGTATGCGGCGGGTCATCGTGTGCCTTCCTCGGATCGTGCCGCCGGCACAGCACCACGACGTGGCAAACTCCGCAAGAGGCCCGCGCCAAACGAAAAGGGAGCCCGGCGGGCTCCCTCGAGATCTCGGCAGGCGCTGCGCTGCCGCGCTCACGCCGCCACGTGCGCGTCGGCGGGATCGCGCAAAACGTAGCCGCGCCCCCACACCGTCTCGATGTAGTGCTGGCCGCCGGTCGCCGCTTGCAGCTTCTTCCTGAGCTTGCAGATGAAAACGTCGATGATCTTCAGCTCCGGCTCGTCCATGCCGCCGTAGAGATGATTGAGGAACATCTCCTTGGTCAGCGTCGTGCCCTTGCGCAGGGAGAGCAGCTCCAGCATCTGGTATTCCTTGCTGGTCAGGTGCACGCGCTGGCCGTTCACCTCGACGGTCTTGGTGTCGAGGTTGACGCGCAGCTCGCCGGTCTCGATGACCGACTGCGCGTGGCCCTTCGAGCGGCGCACGATCGCATGGATGCGCGCGACGAGCTCGTCCTTGTGGAAGGGCTTGGTCATGTAGTCGTCGGCGCCGAAGCCGAGGCCGCGCACCTTGTCCTCGATGCCGGCGAGACCGGACAGGATGAGGATCGGGGTCTGCACCTTGCTCACGCGGAGGGTCTTGAGGACCTCGTAGCCGCTCATGTCGGGCAGGTTCAGATCGAGAAGGATGATGTCGTAGTCGTAAAGCTTACCGAGGTCGACACCCTCTTCGCCGAGGTCGGTGGTGTAAACGTTGAAGCCCTCGGACTGGAGCATCAACTCGATGCTCTGCGCTGTCGCGCTGTCGTCCTCGATGAGAAGGACCCGCATAATTTTCCTCTCTTCCAGACCCCGCCCAGGGACCCGCTGCCCGATGTTGGAGGATTGACCCGCCAGCCTAACTGCTAAGCCAATGTTAGCAAGCTAGTCGGCAGAGGTTAACAAAACCTAATTTTGCATTACAAATACGCGCGTTCTCGCACAACCGACGCCGCCGAACCGTCCCGCCTGACGCCTCGACCCAGCACGCCCGGCCGGAAGCCCCGGCTCCCACGACACCCGGAGCCCCGGCCACGAACTGCACACGGTCATGTCTAACTGATTTGCGACTCCCGCCCTAGGGGGTGCCGGCAGAATACGGCAGCCCTCGCCCCGGCTCGGTAAGAACCCATTTACGCGTTGCTTTACCGCAACTTAAATGGCTTTATATATAGTTATCCAAGGTGGGCCACGCGCCGCGTTGCGCCTGCAAGCGCTGCGCAGGCGGATGGGAATTGCGATGTGAGCGGACAGACGCCTCTGGCACGTCACTTGCTTAATTCGCCGTTGTCGGTCGTCGCAGCGGTTTGTGAGACAGGTCCATCAGGACGGGACTCGTTCGAATACGTTGGGGGTATCGGACAATGAAGCCACGTGATGCAACGCTTCGCCTGAAGCGTTTCGAGGCCAACGAGAAGGCGCGCAAGGTCGCCTCGCTCGAGACAATGATTCTCGACTTCGATCACATGGCGGCGGATCTGACGCGCCAGATCGCGGCCGAGGAGGAGCGTACCGGCATCAAGGACGCATCGCATTTCGCCTATTCGACCTTTGCCAAGGCGGCTGCCTTGCGGCGCGCCAACCTGCTGACCTCCGTCGCCGATCTGCGCGCCAAGCTCGACATCGCCAGGCAGGAGCACGAAGACGCGCTGACCGAGTTGCGCCGCATCGAGCCCGTAGACACGCGCGACGGTGACCGGCAACTGCGCGCGGGGCAGGGCAGCAGCGCCGTCATCGGCTGAATTGCGCGCGAGAGGCAAGGCGCTTGTTGCGCGCCCTGAGGTGCCAGCGAGGCGAGGGTTGCGTTCAGACGCGCGATCGCCGGCGAGCCGCACCAGGCATCTTACGCAACGCCACGCCACACAAGACGAGGTCCTGCGGCGCCAGTCGCTTGGTCAGATTGAGCATTGCGGCGTAACTGACGGCGGGCTCGCGCGCGTGCCGATCAGCCGGCGTCAAGCTGGGATGCGGCGGCGCGATCCGCCGCGGCCCGCGAGGACAACCTTCAGTCGCGATAGTCCTGAATGCGCGTTGCCCGCAGCCCGGGAAGCCCGTGGCGATCGATGGAACGCTGCCAGGACAGAAACTCGTCCACCGTCAGCGTGTAGCGCTCGCACGCTTCCTCGAGGCTGAGCAGCCCGCCGCGAACGGCAGCGACCACCTCCGCCTTTCGGCGTATGACCCAGCGCTTCGTATCCTTGGGCGGAAGATCCGCCACGGTCAGCGGACTGCCGTCCGGACCGATGACGTAGCGCACACGCGCCCTGTACTGCTGTTCGGCCATGATACTCTGAACTCTTACTCTGACCAGCTAAGACCCTAAGCTAACGCGATTAAAATCGACCTAAGTGACGCGGTAAATACTAGGAGAACCCCTGCATCGTAATTGCTGTCGAAATGGTTAATTTCCGTCCCGCTTCGGCCAAACGTGAGCGTGTGCACACATTGCCGCATGAGCTTGGCCTCCGCCTTTGGACGGCTGTCCCAGTCCCGCACATCCATTGGGTAACTCGACATCGGCGGCTGTCCCGGTGGCAGGGCTGCATGGTGCCCGCGGGTTCCTGCGCCTTGATTATGCCGCCGGGCACGGTCATATTGCCGCCGCCGACGGGGAAGGGCAGAGTGCTGGTCTTCTGGTCAATCCGCAGTTCCGCCAACACGTGCCCATGACTTCCAGCCATGTGAAGACCTCTGCCAAGCGTGCATCTGCGCGCCGTCCGCAACGCGTGGTTGTGGCCATGTCGGGCGGCGTGGACTCCTCCGTCGTATCTGCCTTGCTTAAGCAACAGGGTCATGACGTGATCGGCGTCACCCTGCAGCTCTACGACCACGGCGAGGCCGTCGGCCGCCGCGGCGCCTGCTGTGCCGGGCAGGACATCCACGATGCCCGGCGCGTTGCCGACCGCCTGGGTATCCCTCACTACGTGCTCGATTACGAGCAGCGGTTCCGGACCGCCGTCATGCAGTCCTTCGCGGATAGCTATGCGGCCGGCCAGACTCCGATCCCGTGCGTGGTCTGCAATCAGAAGATCAAGTTCCACGAGCTGCTGGAGACGGTGCGGGAGCTCGATGCCGACACCCTCGCCACCGGGCATTACGTTGACTTGCGGCGCGGGCCGTCCGGGCCAGAGCTCTACCGCGCTCGCGACCTGGAGCGCGACCAGAGCTACTTCCTCTTTGCCACCACGCGCAAGCAGCTCGAATGGTTGAGTTTTCCGCTCGGTGGCTACACCAAGGGCGAGGTGCGGGAGCTCGCCGCCGGGTTCGGACTGTCCGTGGCCGACAAGTCCGACAGCCAGGATATCTGCTTCGTCCCGCAAGGGCGCTACACGAGCGTCGTGGAGCGGCTCAAGCCGGGCGCTGCCGAGCCCGGAGACATCGTGCACCTGGACGGCCGCGTGCTCGGCCGGCACGCCGGCATCATCAACTACACGATCGGCCAGCGGCGCGGTTTGGGCGTGCACGGACCGGAACCGCTGTACGTCGTCCGACTTGATTCGAGAACGAAGCAGGTGGTGGTAGGGTCCCGCGAAAGCTTGCACGCACACTGGATCGCCCTTAGGAACGTGAACTGGCTCGGCGACGGGCCCATTCCGGCGGAAGGCATCGCCGTTGCCGCGCGGGTGCGTTCGACGTCGATGCCTCAGCCGGCAACCTTGTTTCCGTCGGCTGATGGAGCCAGGGTGTTGCTGCGCGACGGGGAATACGGCGTGGCTGCAGGGCAAGCCTGTGTGTTCTATGCCGATGCCGCCCCTGGGGCGCGCGTGTTGGGCGGCGGATGGATCGAGCGTGCGTTGAGCCGATCCGAGCGGTCCGAGGGGACGGCCGCCATCGAGATTGCCGAACGGAGCGCAGGGGGCATCCCGCATCCGGCCGGCGGTGGTAGTTGAGAGGGAGGACTAGGCGATTATGAGGCCCACCCCGCGTTCCCAAGAGCCGAGTGGCCCCAGGTTCTTCAAGCGCTTTGCCGAAAACGCGCAGGGCCTCGAGCGGATGGACGAGGACGCCGTCAAGAGCGCCTACCGCCGTTGGGCTCCGGTCTACGACCACACCTTCGGCCGCGTTGCCGCCGAGGGGCGCAAGCACGCTGTGGAGATCATCAACCAGAGCAGGGGCCGCGTGCTCGAGGTGGGCGTCGGCACCGGCCTGTCGTTGCCGGCCTACGGCCGTCATCTGGAGATCGTCGGCATCGATCTGTCGCCGGAGATGCTGGAGAAGGCGCGCGAGCGCGTGGTGACCGAGCGACTGGCGAATGTCACCGGCCTGCACGAGATGGATGCGGGCGATCTGAAGTTTCCCTTGGCGTCGTTCGACACCGTTGTCGCCATGTACGTCATGACGGTCGTTCCCGATCCCGAGAAGGTCATGCGCGAGCTGGCGCGCGTATGCCGGCCGGGCGGCGAGGTCATCATCGTCAATCACTTCAGCGCAGAGCAGGGCAAGCCCGGCTGGGAAGGCATGCGCGGCTGGGTCGAGCGCCGCATGGCGCCGTTCGCGGACAAGCTCGGCTGGCGCCCCGTGTTCGACATCGATCGCGTGATGGTGTGCGACGACCTCACGCTCGTCGAGAAGCGCGGCCTGCGGCCGTGGGGCCTGTTCACGATGATGCGCTTCCGCAAGGCCAAGGGCGTGAAGGCCGCGGCCTGAGGGGCGTCACCTCCAAGCTCGCTGCAATCAGCCGAGCATCGCGTAGGTTCCGGTCGCGAACGCGGCGGGCTTGCTGCCACCCGCCTCGCGCACCTCGCAGGTGCAGAACGCCAGTGTCCTGCCCAGGCGCATCACCTTGGCGTCGAGCAGCGCGTCGGATTTCGTGATGGGCCGCATGTAGTTGATGGTCAGGTCGACGGTGGTGCACGGCTTGAAGCCGCCGCTCGCTGCCGCCAGTGCCAGGACCATCGCCGTATCCGCTCCCGTCAGCAGCGCCTGGCCGCAAAGTATGCCGCCGACCCGGCAGAGCTGCTCGGCGAAGGGAATGCGCAGCAGCGCCGTCTCGCCTCCCGCCGCCTCTCCGCGGATGCCGCTTGCCAACACCCAGGGTGCGAAGTTCGCGGCGAGAATGGCATCGAGGTCGGAAGGGGTGAGCTGAGCCACGGTTTGCGCGCCTTCTCCTGCGAGGTTGACCGCGATGCTACAACAGTCCCGCGCTGGGCCGTAGGTGCTAGGGCAGCCATCCGAGTGCCGCACGATGATCGAAACGAAGCATTCCATGATCGAGGCGAACGGCATCCGCATGCACCTGGCGGAGGCGGGCTCGGGGCCCCTTGTCGTGCTGTGCCACGGGTTTCCGGAGTCCTGGTATTCGTGGCGCCACCAGTTGCGCGCACTTGCCGAAGCCGGCTTTCGCGCCGTCGCGCCCGACATGCGCGGCTACGGCAAGACCGACCGCCCCGCGGCGATCGATCAGTACACGCTCCTCCACCTCGTGGGCGACATGGTCGGTGTGCTCGATGCACTCGGCGAGCAGCAGGCGGTGATCGTCGGTCACGACTGGGGAGCGCCGGTGGCATGGCACGCCGCGCTGTTGCGCCCGGATCGCTTTCGGGCGGTGGCCGGCCTCAGCGTGCCGTTCCGCCCGCGGTCGCGCGTGCGGCCATCGACGGCCATGCCGCAGACCGCCAGCCACTGGTTCTACCAGCTCTATTTCCAGAAGCCCGGTGTCGCGGAGAAGGAGTTCGAGCGCGACGTGCGCCGCACCATCCGCGCCTTTCTCTTCGCCGCCTCCGGCGACCGGCCGCCGGAAAGCCCCGACATCAGCCTGGTGCCGCGCGACGGCGGCATGCTCGCGAACATGGCCGACCCGCCGCGCCTGCCGCCTTGGCTCAGCGATGCCGATGTCGACTCCTATACGTCGCAATTCACGCGCACGGGCTTTCGCGGCGGCTTGAACTGGTACCGCAACATCGACAGGTCGTGGGAATTGCTGGCGCCGTTCGCCGGAGGCAACGTCGCCGTTCCGGCGCTATACGTGGCCGGCGATCGCGACCTGGTCGTCGCCTTCAAGGGCATGGACCAGCTCATTGCGAACCTCGCCCAGCACGTACCCAGGCTGCGGCGCACGATCATGCTGCCGGGCTGCGGCCACTGGACCCAGCAGGAGCGTCCCGACGAGGTGAACGCGGCCCTGATCGATTTCCTGAAATCGCTGTAAGTGATCGCGGAGCGGCCGCTCAGCTCAACTCGCGGATCTTGAAGTTGAGGCCGCCTTTCGGGGTGAGGGTCACCGTGGCATTGATGCCCGGAGGCTCGGGGCCGACGTACTCGGGCCGGAAGCGCCGCAGCAGGATCGACAGCGCCAGCACGTTCTCCACCTGGCTCATGGCGCCGCCGATGCACGAGCGCTTGCCGCCGCCGAACGGCAGGTACGTGTAGGGTTTGCGCTTCTTGGCCGCGTCACCCAGCCACCGTTCCGGCACGAATGCCTCGGGGTCGTCCCAGAATTTCGGGCTGTGATGTGCACCGTAGGCGAACAGCGCGACCTTGTCGCCGGGACGGATCTCCTTGCCGTCGATGACGTCCGGCTTGGAGGCGAGGCGCAGCAGCATCCAGATCGGCGGATAGAGCCGCATGGTCTCCTGGATGACGGCGCGCGTGTAGGCGAGCGCGGAGTAGTCGGCTGCCGTCGGCTCGCGGTCGCCATAGGTGCTCTCGCCCTCCCGGCGGATGCGCTCGGCGGCCTCCGCGTTCCTGGCGGTCTCGTAAAGCGCCCAGGCGAGAGTGAGGGCGGTGGTTTCGGTGCCGGCCCACAGGTACTGCTTGAGCTCGTCGATCGCCTGTTGCTGGTCGAACTCGGGGATCGACGGATCGGCGACGGCCGCCTCGATCATCTTCAGCAGCGTGCGCTCGCGCTGCTCGCGCGGGTCGGCGCCGAACACTTCGGGCGGCACGCCGGCCCACACCTCCATCGCCTTGGCGGCATTCTCTTCGGTGATCTCGAATTCCTCGCCGGCCACTTTCTTCAAGCGGATCGACTTGTGGTTCATCACGTCGGTGTAGGTCTTCACGCACTTGAAGACGAAGTGCGGATTGAAGGGCATGTCGCGGTCGAACAGCGCCTTGCAGATCATGTCCGCGGCAAGCGTCCAGGTCTGCTCGACCATCTCCACCGTCTCGCCGGTCTCGGCGAGCTTGCTCCAGATGCCCATCTTGGTGCGGATGGCGGCGAGGAAGTAGGGAATGTACTCGGCGAAGATGTCGGGATGGAAGGCCGGCTGCTGCGGCATGCGGATCTTCTGCCACAAGGCGCCGTCGTGGGTGATCATCGACTTGCCGAAGATCGGCTTCAGGCCGTCGAAGTACTTGATGTAGTCGTCGGCCTTCGTGACCAGCACGCGCTTGAAATGCTCGGGCTCGGTCAGCAGCACCACGCGCTGGGTGCCCATGTTGACGGGGATTACGCCGCCGTAGCGCTCCGCCATCGTCATCAGGATGGTGAGCGGATTGTTAGGGCCCTTGAGCAGCGGCGTCAGCTTGAACCAGACCGACGACTCCTCACCGAGCTGATGAACATGGGAAACAGGTGCAGTCATTCCCGGCAGGCTCCGTAGGCTCTCGCCGTGCCGTCGGCGATCGCTCTTCCCAGACAGCTTGCGCGGAACGGCACGGGCCGCCCGCGGACCTCCTCCCAACCTCGACTCGGAGCAACGCGTTGGTGATATTGAATGAATTCGCGTAGCACGGGTACAGCTAGCACCCGCCTCTCCAGTGTGTCCACCAGCCCGAACGCCCCTGCGGCGTTTTTGGCCGAGGTGTGGCGCCGCTTTACCGCGGTACTAAGGCATTGGCGACAATAGTGAATTACGCTGGTTAAGGGTGTCGGTGAAGATCACGCGGGCTCCCTCCAGCCTGACCGCACCCGTGGCCACGAGGCGCAGGGCGAGGGGATAGAGGCGATGCTCCACCGCCAGAATCCGATCCGCCAGCGCCGCGGGCGTGTCCAGCGGGTGCACCGGCACGGCCGCCTGGGCCACGATCGGGCCGGAATCCAGCTCGGGCGTCACGAAGTGGACCGTGCACCCGCTGATGCGGACACCCGCATCCAAAGCCTGTTGATGTGGGTGGAGCCCCTTGAAGCCCGGCAGCAGCGATGGGTGGATGTTGAGCTGCCGGCCGAGCCAGCGGCCGGCGAAGGCTGCGCTCTGGATGCGCATGAACCCGGCATGGCAGACGAGTTCGGCGCCGGCATCCTCGAGTGCCGCCTCCACCGCGCCGTCGAACGCCTCGCGGCTCGCGTAGCCCTTGTGATCGATGGTGAGCGTCCTGATGCCGGCCGATTGCGCGCGGGCGAGCCCGGCTGCATCGGGCCGGTTGGAGACGACGAGGGCGATCTCGGCGGGGTAGTCGGGCGCGCGTGCGGCCTCCACCAGCGCCATCATGTTGGAGCCGCGACCGGAGATCAGAATGCCGACGCGCTTCTTCATGCCGACCAATCCAGCGCTCCCGAATAGCGCACGGCCTCGGCTTCGCCCTTGCCCTTGGCTTGCGATTTGACCCCGCGGCCCGGCTCGATCTCGCCGATGCGCAGCGGCGTCTCGCCCGCCTCCCGCAACGCCGACATCACCGCGTCGGCTTGCGCCTGCGCGGCGACGACGACGAGGCCGATGCCGCAGTTGAACGTGCGCAGCATTTCCGCGGCGTCGAGATTCGCTGCCTGACGCAACCAGCCGAACACGGCCGGCGCCGTCCACGCACCGAGATCGACATGGCCGGCAAGCCACCCCGGCAGGATGCGCGGCAGGTTCTCCGACAGCCCGCCGCCGGTGATGTGGGCGAGGCCCTTGATGCCGCCCGTGCCGCGCAGGGCCGCGAGCACGGGGCGCACGTAGATCCGCGTCGGCTCCAGCAACGCGGCCGAGAGCGACATAGAGGGGGCAAACGGCGCCGGCGCCTCCCAGGCGAGCCTCGCCTCCGCCACCAGCCGGCGCACCAGCGAGTAACCGTTGGAATGCACGCCCGAGGAGGGCAGGCCGATCAGCACGTCGCCCGCCGCGATGTCATCGCGTGGCAGCAACTGGCCGCGCTCCGCGGCGCCGACGGCGAAACCCGCGAGGTCGTAGTCGTTGCCGCCGTACATGCCGGGCATTTCCGCGGTCTCGCCGCCGATCAGCGCGCAGCCGGCCTGGCGGCAGCCCTCGGCGATGCCGGCAACGACGCAGCGCGCCGTCGCCACGTCGAGCTTGCCGCAGGCGAAGTAGTCGAGGAAGAACAGCGGCTCGGCGCCCTGGGCGAGAAGATCGTTGACGCACATGGCGACGAGGTCGATGCCGATGGTGGCATGCTGCCCCGTCTCGATGGCGATCTTGAGCTTGGTGCCGACCCCGTCGTTGGACGCCACCAGGATCGGATCCTTGAATCCGGCGCGCTTGAGGTCGAACAGCGCGCCGAAGCCGCCGAGATCGGCATCGGCGCCCGGGCGCCGCGTCGCCTTGACCAATGGGCCGATCGCCCTCACCAGGGCGTTGCCGGCGTCGATCGAGACGCCGGCGCGTTCGTAAGTGTAGCGGTCGTCAGCCATGATGCCGGAGCGCTTTATCCTTTC
>DATFCC010000174.1:0-10732 GCA_035253505.1 Hyphomicrobiaceae bacterium | reverse complement strand
CAATCCTCCACCGCGGCTTCGTCCGCCTCGGGCCCGCCCGACTCCCTCGACTACGACGCCTTCCTCCAGTTGCTCATCGCACAGATGAAGAACCAGGACCCCACCAAGCCCACCGACCCGAGCCAGTTCGTCGCCCAGCTGGCGTCCTTCTCCAGCGTCGAGCAGGCGATCAAGACCAACAACAAGCTCGACTCGATGATGACCTCGCTGGCCCTGAACCAGGCGGAATCCTTCATCGGCCGCAACGTGGCCTCGGCCGACGGCTCCGTGCAGGGTGTGGTTGCCGGCATCCGCATCGTCTCGGGCGGCGCCGTCGCCATCCTGGAGAACGGCAGGGAGCTGCCCCTCGAAGCCGGCGTCACGGTGTGGTGACATGAACCAGGCGGACGCACTCGACATCGTGCAATCGGCCTTGTGGACCGTGATCGTTGCCTCCGGGCCGGCGGTCGGCGCCGCCATGGCCATCGGCATCATCATCGCCCTGTTGCAGGCCCTGACGCAGGTGCAGGAGGTGACGCTTACCTTCATCCCGAAGATCATCGTCATCCTGCTCGTCTCGTCGCTGACCGCCCCGTTCATCGGCTCGGTCATCTACTCGTTCGCCGAAATGGTGTATTCGCGCATCGAGGTGGGCTTCTGACCGGAGGCGCCGCCCCTTTCGGCGCCCTGAGCACCCTCGCACAAGGTTCGTGAGCCATCCTCGCCGCCGCTGTTGACCCGAGCGGGGGACCGGATGGCTGCGCCTGCCGTTGCCACCATCAAGAACGTCGAGAGCGGCGGCTCGCGGGATGTGGGCTTTGCCGTCGGCATCGTGTTCATCCTCACGGTGCTGTTCCTGCCGTTGCCGGCGGCGGTCATCGACATCGGCCTGTCGTTCTCGATCGCGCTCGCCGTGCTGATCCTGATGGTGGCGCTGTGGATCCAGAAGCCGCTTGATTTCTCGGCCTTCCCCACCGTCCTGCTGATCGCCACCCTGCTGCGCCTGGCGCTCAACATCGCCACCACCCGCCTCATCCTGTCCAACGGCAACAGTGGCCCCGACGCGGCCGGCCACGTCATCGCCGGCTTTGCCAACTTCGTCATCGGCGGCGATTTCGTGATCGGCACGATCGTTTTCGTCATCCTGATCACCGTGAACTTCGTGGTGATCACGAAGGGCGCCACGCGCATCGCCGAGGTCGGCGCCAGGTTCACCCTGGACGCCATCCCCGGCAAGCAGATGGCGATCGATGCCGACCTCAACGCCGGCCTGATCGACGACAAGGAGGCCACGCGGCGGCGGCGCGAGCTGGAGGAGGAGAGCGCCTTTTTCGGCGCCATGGACGGCGCCTCCAAGTTCGTGCGCGGCGATGCCATCGCCGGCATCATCATCACCGCCGTCAACGTGTTCGGCGGCATCGTCATCGGCGTCATGCGGCACGGCATGTCGCCGGCGGACGCAGCCACCGTGTTCACGACGCTGTCGGTGGGCGACGGCCTGGTGACCCAGATCCCCGCGCTCATCGTGTCGCTGGCGGCCGGCCTGCTGGTCTCCAAGGGCGGCACCCGCGGATCGGCGGAGAAGGCCATCCTGGCCCAGCTCGGCAACTATCCCCGCGCCGTCCTGCTGGCCGCGCTCGTCATGTTCGTGCTGTCGCTGGCGCCCGGCCTGCCGCTGTTGCCCTTCGCGTTGCTCGGATCGGTGATGGGCTTCATCGCCTACGCCATCCCGAAGCGCCGGGCCGAAGTTAAGGCCGCCGAGGAGGCGAAGGCCCAGGAGGCGGCGCGCGAGGCCGATGAGGAGAAGCGCCAGTCCGTCAAGGAATCCCTCCGGTCGGTGGAGATCGAGCTCTGTCTCGGCAAGCAGGTCGCTGCCTCCTTCATCAAGACGCACAGCGAGCTGGCCCAGCGCGTGGCCAAGATGCGCCGCAAGTTCGCGCGCCAGTACGGGTTCGTGGTGCCCGAGATCAGGCTCAGCGACGACCTGTCCATTCCGCCCAAGAGCTACCAGATCAAGATCCACGGCACGGTGGTGGCAAGCGAGGAACTGCACATCGGCGACGTCCTGGTCATCACCGGTGACGGCCCCCGCCCGGATTTCCCGTGCGAGGACGCCCGCGAGCCGGCCTTCGGCATGAAGGCGGTGTGGGTGTCGGATATGTTCGCCAACGACCTCAAGCGCGAGGGCTTCAAGCCGATCGACAACATGTCGGTCCTGCTCACCCACCTGCGCGAGGTCATCCGCAACAACCTGTCGCAGCTGCTGTCCTACAAGGACATGCGCATGCTGCTGGACCAGCTCGACCCCGAGTACAAGCGGCTGCTGGAGGAGATTGCGCCCTCGCAAATCTCCTATTCCGGCATCCAGGCGGTCCTGAAGCTGCTGCTTGCCGAGCGCATCTCGGTCCGCAACCTGCATCTTGTGCTCGAAGCCGTTGCCGAGGTCGCCCCGCACGTGCGCCGCGCCGAGCAGCTCGTGGAGCACGTGCGCATGCGCCTGGCGCAGCAGATCTGCGGCGACCTCGCCGACGGCGGCGTGCTCAAGGTGCTTCGCCTCGGCAATCGCTGGGACCTGGCCTTCCACCAGGCGCTGAAGCGCGACGCCAAGGGCGACGTCGTCGAGTTCGACATCGATCCGCGCCTGATCGAGCAGTTCGGCACCGAGGCCTCCAAGGTCGTCCGCGGCCACATGGACAAGGGCGAGCAGTTCGTGCTGGTGGCCGCGCCCGACGCCAGGCCCTACGTCCGCATGGTGACCGAGCGCCTGTTCGCCACCCTGCCGGTGCTGTCGCATGTCGAGATCGCGCGCGGGGTGCAGATCAAGTCGCTGGGCACCATCTCGTGATCCCGCTCGGGCCCGACACCATTCTCCTCGTCTTCCTGCTGTTCTGCCGGATCGGCGGCTGCCTGATGCTGATGCCCGGCGTCTCCAGCGCCCGCGTGCCGCCGCAGGTGCGCCTGTTCATCGCGCTGGCCGTGACCCTGGCTCTCACGCCCATGCTCGAGACGGCCTTGCGCCCCGCCGTCGTCAACCGGCCGGCCGCGAATCTTCTCTTCCTCATCGCCTCCGAGGTCATAATCGGTGCGCTGATCGGGATTCTGGCGCGCACGTTCTTCCTCGCCTTGCAGTTCATGGCGACGGCAACCGCGATGTATATCGGCTTCGGCGCCGCGCCGGGCCCGGGCATCGAGGACCATGAGCCGTTGCCGCCCCTGGCGACGCTCATCACCCTCACGGCCACGGTGCTGCTGTTCCTCACCGACCAGCACTGGGAGGTGTTGCGCGCCGTGCTCGGATCGTACGCGGCGCTGCCCGTCACCGAGCCCTTCTCCGTCGATTTCAGCCTGGCGAAGCTCGTGGGCGCGCTCTCCAGCGCCTTCACCATCGCCCTGCAGATCTCCAGCCCGTTCCTCATCTATGCCCTGATCGTCAATCTCATGGCCGGCCTCGCCAACAAGCTGATCCCGCAGATCCCCGTTTTCTTCATCGCCACGCCTTTCGTGCTCGCCGGCGGCTTCTTCATCCTCTACCTGACCATCGGAGAGTCGCTGCGGCTGTTCATGATGGGCTTCATGGGCTGGCTGGCAGCGGGCTGATTGCATGGGCACGCGAGCCGAGCGCGCACGCCGCCTGCTGGCGCTGCAGGAACAGCTTCACCGCATCGAGCAATGGAAGCTTCTTGCGCTGCAACGGCGTGCCGCAGAACTTGACGTCGAGCGCCGCGAGATGATCGAGGCGCTCAACGGCAACGACGCCCTGCAGGGCCTGTTTCTCGATGCGATGGCGCGCCGGCTGACGTCGATCGCCCGGCAGGCCGACGAGGTCGCGCGGAAGGAGACGGAGCAGGCCGCGCGCGTGAGCGCCCGTGCCGTTCAGGTTGCATGTGCCGAGCGCGTGTCGGAGGCCGCGGAGAAAGACGCTGCTCGCGACGCAGAGAAGCGCGCGCTCGGTGAGGTCATCGACAGCGCGCTCACTCGCCCAACGCCAGCCTCCCGCAAGATTATCGGCCCATAGTGGCGCCGGGCTCGCGACTGCGGACAGCAACCGTGGCTATCAACCCTCCTTCCGACATCGTCCTCGGCGCCGTCCTGGCCGCCGACCCTGCGCGATATCGGGCGGCTGCGGAGCGGTTGCGGCGGGCGGGCGGGGATGCGGGCGCCGGCTTCGAGGCGGCCCTCACCGCCAGCGCCACCGAGTCGCCGGCGTGGGAAACCCGGACAAGCGTCGCTCCCGCCGCCGACACGACTGTGCAGACCGCAATCGCATCGCCACCGCCGGCCGCCGCGGGCGCAAGGGCTGCGAAAGCGCCCGATGCCTTCGCCCAACTCGAGGCCTTCGTGCTGCAGAGCTTCATCGAAACCATGCTGCCCAGCAATTCGCAGGCCTTCTTCGGCAAGGGGACGGCCGGCCAGGTGTGGAAATCGATGCTGGCCGAGAAGCTCGGCAGCCAGATCGCGAGCAGCGGCCAGATCGGGCTTGCCAAGCGGTTGGCGGAGGGTCGCATCGCGACAGCCACCGCTGCGCCACTTGAGGCCGATGCGTCCGTGCGCATGCCGCAGCCGCTGCCCGCCGCACCGCCCTACATCCAGAACGCCACGCCGGAGGGCGACTCCCTGTTGGCGGACCCCGCGTCCGCCCCTGAACGGAGCTGATACTGATGCCGGCAGCCTTTCAAGCCGCGACCCGCAACGGCGGTGGCCAGCTCCCGGGAGCGCACCATGCGGTGGATCTGGAGGCGTTGCTCACCGGCGGCGACAGCGATGCGGCCTCGCTGGCCTTCGAGCAGTGCATCATCCGCCTCGAAGAGGTCGTCGATCAGGAAACCGCTGCGCTGAGGAGCCGCGCACCCATCAACCTGCGCGAGTTCACCAACCGCAAGAGCCAGGGCCTGCTCGAGCTCAGCCGCTCGATCCGGCTGTTTCAAGGTGGCCGGCCCAGCAATGCGGTGCTCGCCCGGCTTGCCGGCCTGCGCGAGAAGCTCGACACCAACGGGGCGGTCCTGAAACTGCACCTCGAGGCGGTGCGGGAGGTCTCGACCGTCATGGCCGACGCCATCAGGGACGCCGAATCCGACGGCACCTACCAGCCCTCGGTGCGGGCAGCCGCAAACAGCTATGATTAGGTCGATCCTGATCGGGGCGTGGGTTTGCGCCGTGACCATGGGCGCGGCCTACCTCGGCGCCTCCTGGCAGCGGCCCGCAGCCGCCTCCACGCACGCGCCCGCAGCCTCCGGCAAGGCGGAGCATGGCACCGCCAAGGACCTCACCCCGGTGCGCACACGCATGATCAGCGTGCCGGTGGTGGCGGACGGCGCCATCCGCGGCTACGTCGTTGCCCAGTTCGCCTTCACCGCTCCAGCGAACCTCATGAAGCACATGGCGGTGAAGCCCGACCTCTACGTGCTCGATGAGGCATTCCAGCTCATCTATTCTGGCGAGATGATCGACTTCCGCTACTTCAAGAAGCAGGACCTGCCGGCTCTCGGCAAGAAGATCGCCGAGAACGTCAACAAGCGCCTCGGCGTCGCCGTCATCGAAGACGTGCTCGTGCAGGAGCTCAACTACATTCCCAAGGAGAGCATCCGCGGCGGCCCGCCCAAGTAGGCGCTGGCGGGCGCCTCAGCGACGCGCGGGCACCGCCGACGTGCGCGCCGGTCGCCCGGCAGCAGCCGGGTCGGGCGGATCGGAGGCGAGCGCACGCGCCACATCCTGGAACGCATCGCCGCTCAGGGGCTCGCCTGGAGCCTGCCGCAACGCCTCGTATATGCGCGGGACGAGCTGGACGGCCCGATCGAGGCCCGGGTCCGAGCCGCTCTGGTAGCCTCCCATCAGGCGCAGATCGCGGGTGTCCTCGAATTGGGCGATCATCTCGCGCAGCATCGAGATGAGCTTTTGCTGCTCGGGCGTTAACACCGCACGCGCCAGCCGCGAGACGGAGGCCAGCACGTTAACGGGCGGATAGCGCCCCTGCTCGGCGATGGCGCGATCGAGCACGATGTGCCCGTCGAGCGTACCGCGAATGCTGTCGGCGACAGGATCGTTGTGGTCGTCGCCGTCGACCAGGACGGCGAAGACGCCGGTGATCGAGCCCGACCCTTCCTCGCCCGCGCCGGCCCGCTCCAGAAGCTTCGGCAGGTCGCTGAAGACGCTCGGCGGATAGCCGCGCGCGACCGGCGGCTCGCCGGCGGCCAGCGCCACGTCGCGCGCCGCGTGCGCATAGCGGGTGACCGAGTCGACGATCAGCAGCACGTTCTCGCCCCGGTCCCGCAAATGCTCGGCGATGCACATGGCGGTCTTGGGCGCAAGACGGCGCATCATTGCGCTTTCGTCGCCGGTCGAGACGACGGCTATCGTGCGCGCGTTGTCCAGGCCCAGGGCGTCCTCGAGGAACTCGCGCACCTCGCGCCCGCGCTCGCCCACCAGGGCCAGCACCGCCGTGTCGAAACCCGACGCGCGTGCCAGCATGGACAGGAGCGTCGACTTGCCGACACCGGAGCCGGCGAAGATGCCGATGCGCTGGCCGGCGCACAGCGGCGTGAAGAGGTCGATGGCGCGGACGCCCGTGCGCATCGGCTTGCTGAGGCGCTGCCGGCGCATGGGCGCGGGCGGCTCGCGGTCCGTGGCGAGCGCGGCAAGGCCTCCGCGCAGCGGGCCCAGCCCGTCGATGGGCCTGGCCAGGGCATCGATGGCCCGTCCTTTCCAGGAGATATCGGGGCTCACGGTGACCGGGCCGCGGACCCACGCCCGGGTGCCGAGCCCTGCGTCGAGCGCGCCATCGAAGGGCTTGACGGTGACGCCCGCGGCATCGATGCGCACCACCTCGCACAGAGCGGGCCGGCTGGCAGCGGCGATCTCCACGCAGTCGCCGAGCTTGACGAAATGCGACAGCCCGGCCAGGCGGCAGGCGCCGGGGCCGATCTCGGTGACGGTGCCGCCAACGCGCACCAGGGACTCGGGCGACGCGTAGGCCAGCGCGCTTTCAAGTGCGTCCAGCGCGTTGCCGGCGGGGCGCCCTTGGCCCGCTGCCGCGTCAGAGGGCCGGGAACCGTCTGCCATCGCTCGACCTTGCAGCTATCAGCTCGTGGCGCCCAGGCTGCGGATCGCCTCCTGCTGGGAGGAGTCCGCGTCCTTGATGGACGACGTGACCGCATCGAAGGCGCGCGACACCATGATCAGCCGGCTCATTTCCATCACCGGGTTGACGTTGGAGCCTTCGACGAACCCCTGGTGCAAGCCGGCCTTGGTGAAGTCCACCACCGCGGTCGCGGGGCGATCCGTCGTCACCCCGGAGTTGTCGAAGCGCCTGAGCGTTGCCGTGTCGTCGATCTTGAACAGCCCGAGGGCGCCCACCGTGCGGTTGTTCTGGGAGATCGCGCCGTCGCGCGCCACTTGCGGCGGGCCGGCATTGGGGTCGAGCTGCACAGGCGCGCCGCCGGCATCCAGGATCGCGTACCCGCTGAGCGTCTGCAGCTCGCCCGCGGGCGTCATCTTCATGCGGCCGTCGCGCGTGTAGACGGTGCCGGCCGGCGTCTGCATGGCCAGCCAGGCATCGCCCTGCACGGCCACGTCGAACGGGTTGTCGGTGCGCACGATCTCGCCGGCGGTGCGCGAGAGATAATGCTGCCCGGCCGAAGCGAACGCCACCGGCGTGTTGGAGGCCTGCGACAGCAGGGTGTCGAACTTCACCTCCTCGGCGCGAAACCCGGCCGTCGACGCGTTGGCCACGTTGTTGGCGATGGTATCCAGGCGACGTTGCAGGGAAAGCTGAGCCGAGAGGCCCACATGAAAGTTCGACTGCACGGCTAGTTTCCTCCCAGCCTCAGGTTTTGCAGAGTTGCAAGGACATCCGCGCCGATCTCCACCACGGACGTGGGCGCGCCGATCACCAGCGCCGGCGCGGGCTGGACCGCGGGGTTTTCCAGGTCCCAGAGATTGGCGAAGCGGCCGAGGAACTTGCCGAGCTTTTCGGGATCCTTCAGGTCGTCGAGGTCGAGACGGGCGGCGATGTCCCGGGCCTGGCGGTCGATGTCGATCGCCGAAGCCGCGGCCGGAATGCCGAGCGCCGTCTGCACCACTTTTAGGAGGGCCGGGTCCGCCAGGATGCTGTAGGCATCCGTGATGCCGGCCGCGTTGCGCTGAAAATAGAGCGCAAGGCGCACGCCCTGGTTCTCAGACCCCGCATCCTCCTCCAGGGTCTGGCGGACGTATTTGTCGACCGTACCCTGCCGGGTGCGGTCGAAGACGGTGGTGGTCTCGCCATAGCGGGCAAAGTTGAAGTCGGCGGCGAGCTGGCGATAGCGCTTGTCAGACAAGGTGTTGGCGAAGCTGTCGGCCTTGTCGACCCCCTCGGCCAAAACCTTGCGCACGAAGGCCTTGGCGTAGGCCATGTCCTCAAGCCCATAGGCCTTCATGGCGAAGTTGAAGAGGCGGCTGTTGCCCAGGAAGTCGTCGATCGACTTCACGTTGCCGATATTGGCAAGGTAGTAGGCGGACTCGCGCGCCACCTGCGGCTTTGCCGCGGTCGCGCTCAGCGATCTCGACAGATCACGGCTGATCATCCCGTAGCTGAGGAGGGTCGTCTGCAAGCGGGCGGATCCGTGGCGCAAGAGCAAGGCGATCGAGGACAGGATGCTCCGGCGTCCTTGTCCGAGGCTGACGGAGTCCCGCGGCCAACGCGCGACCTCAAATCAGCCTCGCGCAAGACGAAGCGCCTTAGAGAGGAGGGCCGGACACAGGAGATCGCCTTGACCATCATCCTTGGCCTCGTGATCACGCTTGGCTGCATGCTCGGCGGTTTCATGGCCATGGGCGGCCACGTCGACGTGATCTGGCAGCCCTGGGAATACGTCATCATCTGCGGCTCGGCGCTGGGCACCTTCGTGGTCGCCAACCCGATGAAGACGATCAAGGATTCCGGCAAGGGACTGCTCGAGGCGTTCACCGACGCCTCGCCCAAGAGCCGCCACTACCTGGACGTGCTGGGCGCCCTCTACTCGCTGATGCGCGAGCTGCGCGGCAAGCCCCGCAACGAAGTGGAAGCGCATCTCGACGATCCGGCCCAGTCCACCCTGTTCCAGAAATTCCCGACCGTCCTCGCCAATACCGAGCTCACCACGTTCATCTGCGACTACTGCCGCCTCATCATCATCGGCAATGCCCGCACGCACGAGATCGAGGCGCTGATGGATGAAGAGATCCAGACCATCAAGGCCGACAAGCTCAAGTCCTATCACTCGATGGTCACGATCTCGGAGGCGCTGCCGGCGCTCGGCATCGTGGCCGCGGTGCTGGGCGTGATCAAAGCCATGGGGGCGCTCGACCAGGCCCCCGAGGTGCTGGGCGCCCTGATCGGCGCGGCCCTCGTCGGCACCTTTGCCGGCATCTTCATATCCTATTCCGTGATCTCTCCCATCGCCACCAAGATCAAGATCGTGCGCGAGAAGCAGCTCCGCCTCTACACCGTCGTCAAGCAGACGCTGCTCGGCTTCATGAACGGGGCCATGCCGCAGGTGGCCCTCGAGCACGGGCGCAAGACCATCTCCTCCTACGAGCGCCCCACCATCGACGAGGTCGAGCAGGAGACCCTGAACCCCGGCAGCAGCGCCGAGCCCAAGACGGCCCGCAAGGAAGCGGCGTGAGGACATGGCGGCACTTGCCAACAGCCAATCCCCGTTTGGCGGTGCTTCGGCGTCGATCGAGCGCCTGCCGATGTTCCGCACCATCTTCGAGCGGGCGGCGGCGGCCTGCACCCAGGAATTCCGCGCGGCGCCGGTGTCCCAGCCGCAGCTCACGATTGCCGGCCTCGAAACAGGGGCGGCCGGCGACGTCTTCGCCGAGCATGACGGCCCGATCGTCGCCGTCCCCTTGCAGGCCCAGGGCTGGAACACGCGCCTGCTCGCCAGCGCCCGCCGCAACACGGTATTCGCCATCGTCGAGATGATGCTGGGCGGCGACGGATCGCAGGCGCCCTACGCCGGCAAGAAGCCGTTCTCCAAGATCGAAACGCGCATCTTTGCGGCGTTCCTGGAGCGCTTCGCGAAGGCCCTCAGCGCGGCAGCGGCCGCGGTGGCACCGACGCCCGTGACGCTCGAAGCGCCTGCCGCGGCCATCGATTTCGAGGTGTTTGGCGGGCGCACCACCGCCGTGTTCGCCGTCAGGCTGAACCTGGAGGTCATGGGCCGCGGCGGCGAGATCGTCGTGGCCGTGCCACAAACGGCCATCGCCGCCCTGCGCCAGGCATTCTCGCGCACCAGCCTGAAGCAGGACCCCGAGCCAGACCCGCACTGGTCCCGGCAGATCGAGCGCGAGATCACGCGCGCCAGCGTGGCGCTGAGCGCCGTGCTCGACGAACGCACCATGACGCTGGGCGACGTGTCGGAGCTGCGCGTCGGCCAGGTCATCCATCTCACCGCCACGCCGCGCAGCCGCGTGCACCTGGAATGCGACGGCGAGCGCATGGTCCTGTGCGAGTTCGGCAAGTCGAATGGTGTCTACACGCTGCGCGTGGATGAGTTCATCGATCGCGAGCAGGAGTTCATGAACGACCTTCTCGCCGGATGATCGCCCGCACGCAGCGCCAGATGCCCCGGGTTTCGGGGGCTCCTCAGCACGATGTACCAATCAGGTGACGACACATGACCCAGGCAGCGCCGACCCAAGGCAAGAACACCCTTCTCGAGGAATACGTCGGCGAGCTCGGGCCCTCGCCCGCCGAGCTGGCCGCCGCCCTGGGGCCGCGCCGGCCCGCCGAGAT
>DATFCC010000173.1:0-4674 GCA_035253505.1 Hyphomicrobiaceae bacterium | reverse complement strand
GCGGCATAGACGGGAGCGGCGACGCTGACCTGGCGCGCCACCCGCACGCGCAAGCCCTCGCGCTCGATCTCGATCTCGCTCAGCCCTGTTTCCTCCAGCAGCTCGGCCAGATCGCGGATGAGGGCCTGATCCGGGCTCTTGCCCTTCGCGTCCTTTGCCATCGCCTCAGCCAATCCTGTTCCCTTCCCGATCTCTCAAGCCCTGTCCGGCGTCGCCGTCTGCCGGGCCAGGATATCAGCCATGGCCTCGATGGCCAGCTCGTAGCCCTTGCCGCCGAAACCGCAGATTACGCCGTTCGCCGCCGCCGAAACATAGGAATGGTGGCGGAAGCTCTCACGCCGGAAGACGTTGGACAGATGCAACTCGACCACCGGCTTCTCGGCGGCGGTCAGCGCATCGAGGATGGCGACCGAGGTGTGGGTATAGGCGCCGGCGTTGAGCACGATGCCGCTGGCCTTCTCGCGCGCCTCCTGAATCCAGTCCACCAGCGTCCCTTCCGAATTCGATTGCCGGAAGTCGGCTTCCAGGCCCAGCGAACGCGCCGCCGCCTGGGTGCGCGCGCGGATGTCCGCCAGGGTTTCCGCGCCGTAGACTGCGGGCTCCCGAACCCCGAGAAGGTTCAGGTTCGGCCCGTTGAGCACGAAAATCGGCTTGGGCATTCGGCCGCCGCTGGGGTTGGTGTGAGCCGGCACGCAGGACAGCGCCGCGAGCGCTTCTCAGGGAACCGCCCCTCCTAACAGCTTTCCCAGTAGTGCGAAAGAGCATGCCCGGCAGTTATTCAGCGACAACTCTGCCCAGCACTTAATTTAACCATGGCCAAGGATGGATTGCGGTCAGCAAACCTTGCACCCCTCCTTGCGTACCTCCGCCACGTGCTTGCCGAGCAACTCGGCAAGGTTCTCGGGCGCACCCGCGATGACCTTGTCGCCGACGATGAAGTGCGGCGTCCCCTGGATGCCCATCTTCGTGGCAAGCTGGCGCGTCTCCTCGATCTCCTTCTTGATCTCCGGCGAGGTCATGTCCTTCTTCAGGCGCGCCATGTCGAGGCCGAGCTTGTCGGCGATGCGCAGCGCCGATGCCTCGTTGGCCTGGCCGGGGCTTTCCAGCATGGCGCGATGAAATTCCCAGTACTTCCCTTGCATCCTGGCGGCCAATGCAACTCGCGCGGCTTCCTCCGATCCTTTGGCCAGGATCGGAAACTCTTTCATGATCACGCGCACCTTCTTGTCCTTGTCGACGAGCTGCGCGAGCTCCGAGAGCGCCTTCTTGCAGTAGCCGCAGTTGTAGTCGAAGAACTCGATCACCGGCACGTCGCCCTTGGCATTGCCGACCACGGGGGAGTTGGCCGGGCGATAGAGCTCGTCCGCGTGCTCCTTGAGGGCCACAGCCATCTTCTCGGCCTGGATCTTGTCCATCTTGGCCTCGAGAGCGTTCTGGACATCGAGCATGATCTCGGGGTTTGTGAGCAGGATGTCGCGGATGATCGCCTCAATCTCCTTGCGCTGAGCGGGGGTGAAGGCACCGCCCGCAGGCGCCGCGGGTGCCGCAGTCTCGGCGGTTGCGGGGGGAGCGGTCTGACCCTTGGCGAGTGTCACGCCCGCAAGCAGAAGGGCCGGCACGAGCACCGCGGCAGCCCTGGCTGGCGTCACGTGCTTGGCGAGCAAGGCGATGGGTTTGATGGGCATATGGGGTCCTTTTCCTGAAGCGCGCGGGGCTCAGCCTGGAGCCTTGTAGGTGGCAATGTCCTCGGCGATCAACCAGCCCCTCGAGCCGCGTGCGAAGATTTTCTGCGCCCGCTTGGCATAGATCTGGGCTTCCTTGATGTCCTTGGCGTTGCCCGAGTAGAAAAGCTTGCGCGCCGTTGCCAGCAGCGCCTCGGCCTCGTTGCCCTTGCGCTGATAGGCGACGGCAAGCTGCCACCAGCCGAGCCAGTCGTCATCCTCGCCCTGGAACAAGGGTTTATTGGCCCCCAGCACGTTGCTGAGGATGGAGATGGCCTCGTCGAGCACGCGCGGATCGTTCGAGGACACGAGCGCACGCCCCAGCATGATCTGCGTCAGGGATGACGTGGCAGCCGGGCTCGTGCGCTTGACCTTGTCCATCAGCGCCACGGCTTTTCGCAGCGGGCCGATCGCCTCCGTGTACTGGCCCGCCTTGAGCAGCAGCTCGCCCTTGAGCTCCCAGAAGTAGGGATTGTCGGGCCGCTCCTGGATCAGGGCGTCGATGTCGGGCAGGGCCTGGGTGCAATTGCCGGAGCAGTTGCGGGCAATGGCGCGTGCATAGCGGGCCGGCAGGCTGGTGTCGCGGGCGGGGTAGCGATTGAACACCGCCTGTGCCGACAGCAAGTGGCCGTCCAGCTTGGCGCGCATCATGTCGTGGCGGAGCTGCAGGTTGGGCGGATCTTTTTGATTGGCATAGGGGCTTGCGACCACCCCCTCGCGTAGCTGCTTGATGCGGTCGGCGGCCACGGGGTGGCTGCGCACGAACGGGTCGATGTCCCGTGCCTGCCAGAACTCCTGCTCGGCGAACCGCTCGAACGTGGTCAGCATGCCGCGCCCGGACTGGTGCGTCGCCTCCAGGAAGCGGAGGCCCGCCTGGTCCGCCGCCGACTCCTGCGACCGGCGCTCGCTGAGCATGGAGCGCATGACGATGTCGCTGCCGCCCATGGCCAAGCCGCCGCCGGCGCCGCCGATCTCGCGCGCCGTGTCGCCGCCGGCCATGGCGCCGCCGACCATCAGGCCGATGCCAAGGATGGTCAGCAGGAGGCTCTTGGTGGCGTCGCGGGAGATGCGGCTCCTCAGCGCCGCCATGTGGCCGCCCGTGATGTGGCCCGTCTCGTGGGCGATCACCCCGATCACCTCGTTGGGCGTCTTGGCCTGGGTCAGCGTGCCGGTGTTGATGAACACGTTCTTCCCGTCGACCACGAAGGCGTTGAAGCTGTCGTGGCGGATGAGGCGCATGGCGATGTTTTGCGAGCCGAGCCCGGCAGCGCGAAAGATCGGCGCCGAGTAGTCCTTGAGAAGGTTTTCGATCTCCGTATCGCGGATCAGCGGCAGGCCCTGCGCGTTCGCCGGCGCGACCGCGGCAAGGGAGGCGGTGACGGCGTAGACGGCGGCCATCGACAGGGCGCGCCATCGCGAGACGCGCCGTTTTGTTCCGCCCGCGCGGTGATAGCCGCCTTCGATCGTTTGCACGATGCGAGACTCGCGTTTCTTGCGCCCCAAGTGCACCTGTGGGCACCCGCCTCTGAAATGCAACCGGCCCAGAAAACCCGTGCCTAGGCAACTCGCGCGGCGCCGACTATAAGCCGCTGGCTGCCGGCTCGCCAATCCACATTACCCAAGGCGTGAGCGGGTTCGTGCGCCGTGCGACATCGTCGCCGGGTAGGGCGGAACCATGGCGGTTTCAGGGCTTGCGTGCGCAGGAGCTCCGGCATGAGGTCACAACTTGACGGCGGGCTTGAAGCGCGGCTCGCGGGCGCCCGCGCCGCCCTGAGGAGCGATGTGCCGCCGTTCATCGTCATGGATGTGATGGAAGCGGCCGCGGCGCGCGAGGCGCAGGGCCACAAAGTCATACACATGGAAGTCGGGCAGCCCGGCACACCGGCTCCGCGCTCCGCCATCGACGCGGTGCGGCGCGCGCTCGACATCGACACCTTGGGCTACACCGGCGCGCTCGGCCTGCCGCAGCTCCGGGCCCGCATCGCCGAATACTACCGGCAGCGCTATGGCATCGAGGTGCCGGCCGAGCGTGTGGTGGTGACGACCGGCTCCTCGGCTGGCTTCGTGCTGGCGTTCCTGGCCCTCTTCGATGTCGGGGCCAAGGTCGCCCTGCCCTCGCCAGGCTATCCCTGCTACCGGCATATTTTGAGCGTGCTGGGCCAGTCGCCGCTCCTGCTGGCAACCGATACGGCCTCCCGCTGGATGCCGACGGCGGCACAGTTGGAGGCCGAAGCGGCACGGGAGAACCTGGCTGGTCTCGTCCTCGCCAGTCCCGCCAATCCGACCGGCACCATGCTCGAGGGCGGGCGACTCGCGGAAATTGCCGAGGTGTGCCGGCGCCGCGGGATGTGGCTCGTCTCCGACGAGATTTATCACGATCTCACGTACGGCATGCGCGCGGAGACGGCCCTTGCTCACAGCGACGGGGCGGTGGTCATCAACAGCTTCTCCAAGTATTTCTCGATGACCGGATGGCGCATCGGCTGGCTGGTGGTGCCGGCCGGCCTGGTGCGGACGTTTGAGCGGCTGGCGCAGAACCTCTACATTTCCCCGCCCACCGTGGCGCAGGTGGCGGCCATCGGCGCCTTCGATGGCATCGAGGAGCTGGAGGCCAACAGGCGCGTCTACGCCGAGAACCGCGACCTGCTGCTGCGCGAGCTGGCCGTGGCGGGCCTGGAGCGCATCGTCCCGGCTGACGGCGCCTTCTACCTGTATGCCGATATCCGCCAGTTCGACGAGGACAGCCTGGCCTTCACCAAGCACATGCTGCACGACCTCGGCATCGCCGCGACGCCAGGTGTCGATTTCGACGCCGAGCACGGGAGCCATTACGTGCGCTTCTGTTATGCCGGCACCACCGCCGACATGGCAGAGGCAGCGCGGCGGCTCCGCGGCTGGAGCCGCCTGCGGACGCGCGGCTGAGAGGAACTTGTCGCTTGCGCTACCTGCAGGC
>DATFCC010000172.1:0-2144 GCA_035253505.1 Hyphomicrobiaceae bacterium | reverse complement strand
GATGACCGCCAGCGGCAGCGTGAGGCTTTCGTACTGTGCGGCCAGCACCAGGAAGACGAACACCACCGCCAGGACGAAGGCGAACGCGGCGGTGTTGCCGGCACGAAGCTGCTGGTAGGCAAGCGTCGTCCACTCGAAGCTGAAGCCCGGCGGCAGCGTCTCGGCGGCCAGTTTCTCCATGAGCTGGATCGCCTGGCCCTGCGAATACCCGGGCGCCGGCGTGCCGTCGAGCTCGGCTGCTGCATACAGGTTGTAGCGCGGCACACGATAGGGACCGGAGATGTCGCGCACGGTGGTGAAGGAGGCCAGCGGAACGGTGTCGCCGCTCGCGTTCCTCACACGGATCTTGAGCACATCCTTGGGATCGAGCCGAAAGGCGGCATCGGCCTGCGCGGTGACGCGAAACACGCGGCCGAGCAGGTTGAAGTCGTTGACGTAGGTGGAGCCGAGGTAGGTCTGCAGCGCCCCGAACACGTCGCCCATGTTGACGCCCAGCATCTGCACCTTGGTGCGGTCGATATCGAGGTAGAGCTGGGGCGTCGACGACTCGAAGAGCGAGAACACCTGCGTGAGGCCTGGCGTCTGGGCGGCGCGGCCCATCATGGCGTAGACGGCCCCCTGCAGCGCCTGTGGGCCGGCGTTGCCACGATCCTCCACCATCATGCGGAAGCCGCCCGAGGTGCCGATGCCGCGCACCGGCGGCGGCATCACCACCACAACCAGTGCCTCCTGGATCGAGGCCAGGCGCTGGAACAGGGCGCCCTGGATCGCTGCTGCCGATTTGTGCGGATCGCGGGCGCGTTTTTCGAACGGCTCCAGCGGCAGGAAGATGGCGCCCGAGTTGGGCGCGTTGGTGAAGGTCGCGCCGGAGAATCCGGCGAAGTTGACGGCATGCTGCACGCCCGGCACGCCCAGGGCAATATCGACAACGCGCTTGTTGACGTCGTCGGTGCGGGCGAGCGAGGCGCCGCCCGGAAGCTGCGTCACGACGATGAGATAGCCGGCATCCTGCTGCGGGATGAAGCCGACTGGGGTCTTGCGGAATTCGTTGAGGCCGTAGGCGATGACGCCGGCATAGGCCACCAGCATGATCACGGCGATGCGTACCAGGCGCGCGGTGAGGCGTCCGTAGCCGCTCGCCAGCGCATCGAAGCCGCGGTTGAAGAGGCCAAAGAAGCCGTGCACCGGCCGCATCCACCGGCGAGCGGAGCCACCGTGCTCTGCATGTGGCTTGAGGAGGAGCGCGCACAGCGCCGGCGACAAGGTGAGGGACACGATCAGCGAGATCACCGTGGCGCCGGCGATGGTGAGGGCGAACTGGCGGTAGAACTGGCCGGAGATGCCGGTGATGAACGCCGCCGGCACGAACACGGCGCACAGCACGAGGGCGATGGCGATCAGCGCCGAGCCGACCTCGTCCATGCTCTTGCGCGCGGCATCTCGCGGCGACAGGCCGGCGGCGATGTTGCGCTCCACGTTCTCGACCACGACGATGGCGTCGTCCACCACGATGCCGATGGCGAGCACCAGCCCGAACAGCGAGAGGTTGTTGAGCGAGAAGCCGAACATCGCCATGAAGAAGAAGGTGCCGATCAGCGACACGGGGATGGCGACGATGGGGATGACGGCGGCCCGCCAGGTCTGCAGGAACAGGATCACGACCAGCACGACCAGAATGATGGCCTCGCCGATGGTCTCGGTGACGGCATCCACGGACTGCTGTATGAACTCGGTGGGATTGTAGACGACGGTGTACTTGAGCCCCTCGGGGAAGTCCTTGGTCAGCTCGTCCATCGTCGTCTGGATGGCCTTGGCGGTGGTCAGTGCGTTGGAGCCCGGGAGCTGGAAGACGCCCAGCGCCACCGCGGGGTCGCGGTCGAGGTAGGAGTTGGTCGTGTAGTCCTGGGCGGCCAGCTCGACGCGGGCCACATCCTTCAGGCGCACGACCGCGGTCGGCGTCTGCTTGATCAGGATCTCGGCGAATTCCTTGGGATCGGCGAGCCGCCCCAGCGTCTGCACGGCGACCTGGAAGGCGCGCGGCTGGTCCACGGGCGGCTGGCTCAGCACGCCCGATGCCACCTGCACGTTCTGGCCCTGCAGGGCGGTGACGACGTCTCCGGTGGTCAGCCCGAGCGACTGCAGGC
>DATFCC010000171.1:0-14655 GCA_035253505.1 Hyphomicrobiaceae bacterium | reverse complement strand
GCCCCACACGTCGAGCTTGTTGACCAGGATCCCCCCTGGAAACACACTCTCGAACAGGAACCAGGCGTCGGTCGGGAACAGGCGCAGGGGGTAGACGTCCGAGCCGAAGATCATCTGCGAGGCGCCCTCGAGGACGAAGGTGGCGCCGATGGTCGACATGAAGAGCGTGAGCCCGTCCTGGTTCACCAGTGGCCCCAGAACGAAGCGCTCCACGAGCCACGCCGTCACCGCCATCACGGCGGCCGCGAACAACAGGCCGAGCGCGATGGCGGCCCAGACCGGCACGCCCTGGGCGACGAGGAAATCGAGCGAGCGCACCAGCGCCAGGCCGGCCAGCAGCACCATCGCCCCTTGCGCGAAATTGAACACGCCGGACGCCTTGAAGATCAGCACGAAGCCCAGCGCGACGAGCGAATACAGCACCCCGGACAACAATCCGCCGATCAGGATCTCCAGGAACTGGCCGAAGACGATCACGCGTGCTTCCTCAATGGCTCACGCCCAGGTAGGCCTCGATGACGGCCTGGTTGCCCTGCACCTCTGCGGGCGAGCCGTCGGCGATCTTGGCGCCGTAGTTGAGCACGACCACCCGGTCGGAGAGGTCCATCACCACGCTCATATCGTGCTCGATGAGCGCGATCGTCGTGTCGAAGGCGTCCCTCACGGTGAGGATGAAGCGGCTCATGTCCTGCTTCTCCTCGAGGTTCATGCCAGCCATCGGCTCGTCCAGGAGCAGCAGCTCCGGGTCCATGGCGAGCGCCCGGCCGAGCTCCACGCGCTTCTGCAGTCCGTACGGCAGCCTGCCGACCGGCACCTTGCGGATATGGGCGATCTCCAGGAAATCGATAATGTGCTCGACCGCCTCGCGGTGGCGGATCTCCTCGCGCTTGGCCGGGCCCCAGTGCAGCATGTGCGAGAGGATGCCGCGGCGCATCTTGAGGGTGCGGCCCGTCATGATGTTGTCGAGCGTGGTCATGCCCTTGAACAGCGCGACGTTCTGGAAGGTGCGGGCGATGCCCTGGCTGGCGGCAACGTAGGGGCGCATGTCGTGACGCCGCTTGCCCTTGAAAGTTATGACGCCATGTTGCGGATGATAGAAGCCGTTGATGACGTTCAGCATGGACGTCTTGCCGGCACCGTTGGGGCCGATGATGGCGCGGATCTCACCCTTGCGGATGTCGAAGGAGACATCGCGCAGCGCCCGCACGCCGCCGAAGGTGAGCGACACGTTCTCGAGCGAGAGCAGCGCATCGCCGGCGGCAATGGCCGACCGGTTTGCCGCCACGGGCCTCGGTTGCACGTCGGCCTTCATTCGGCGGCCTCCCGCACCGGCTCGGCCGCGGCGACCGGATAGGTCTCCATGTCGATGATGCGGACGTCTCCCTGCACCATACCCTTGCGGCCGTCCTCGAAGGTCACCTCCAGCGACAGGCGGCAGTCGGTGGAGCCATCGTAGAGCGCGGCAATGAGCGGGCTGTAGCGGTCGGCAATGAAGGAGCGCCGCACCTTTTGAGTGCGGGTGAGCTCGCCGTCATCGGCGTCGAGCTCCTTGGGCAGAATCAGGAACCGGCGGATCTGCGAGGCCGCCATCTGCGGCTCCTCTGCCAGCGCCCGATTGAGCTCGTCGACCCGGCCGGTGATGATCTCGAGCACCTGCGGGTGGGCTGCCAGCTCCTGGTAGCTGGCGTAGGCGACGTTGTTGCGCTCCGCCCAGTTGCCGACCGAAATCGGATCGATGTTGATGAACATCGTCACGTGGTCGCGCCCCTGCCCGAAGGCCACCGCCTCGCGCACCTCCGGGTAGAACTTGATGCGGTTCTCGAGATACTTCGGCGCGAACAGGGCGCCGCTGTTCAGCCGGCCCACGTCCTTGGCGCGGTCGATGATCTTCAGGTGCCCCCGCTGGTCGAAGAAGCCTGCGTCGCCCGTGTGCACCCACCCGTCCGGCGTCTTGGTCTCTCTCGTGGCGGCGTCGTTCTTGTAATACTTGAGGAAGACGCCGGGGCTCCGGAACAGCACCTCGCCGCTGTCGGCGAGCTTGATCTCCACCTCCGGCGCCGGCTTGCCGACGGTGTCCGGAAACACCTCGCCGTCGGGCTGCATGGTGATGTAGACGCTGGCCTCGGTCTGCCCGTAGAGCTGCTTCAGGTTGACGCCGAGCGAACGATAGAAGCTGAAGAGCTCGGGGCCGATCGCCTCGCCGGCCGTGTAGGCCACGCGCGTGCGTGAGAACCCCATGCGGTTGCGCAGCGGCCCGTAGACGAAGAGATCGCCGACGCGGTAGCGCAGGCGATCGCCGAAGCCGACGGGCTTGCCGTCCAGTATGCGCTCGCCGCAGCGGCGGGCAACACCCAGGAAGTGGTGGAACATGCGCTTCTTGAGCCAGCCCGCATCCTCCATGCGCACCATCACCTGCGTCAGCAGGTTCTCGAACACGCGCGGCGGGGCGAAGAAATAGGTCGGGCCGATCTCGCGACGATCCTCCACCACCGTCTCCGGGCTCTCCGGACAGCACACGCACATGGCGGCCGCATAGGACTGGGCGTAGGAGAAGATGTGATCGCCGACCCAGGCCATGGGCAGATAGGCAAGCAGCAGGTCGTCCGGCCCGAACCCGTCGAACCGGTTGCCGTTCTCGGCCGAGATGATGATGTTGTCGTGCGTCAGCATCACGCCCTTCGGGCGCCCAGTGGTGCCCGACGTGTAGAGCATGACGCTCACATCGCTGCCCTTGCCCTTGGCAATCTCCTCCAGCCACCAGCTTTCGGCTCCCGGATTGGAGCGCATCTCCTCGCGTCCCAGCTCCTGGACGTGCTTGAAGGAGTGCAGCCGGGTCTGGTCGTAGACGCTGAGCCCCTTTTCCTCGTCGTAGACGATCCGCTCGAGGTGCGGCAGCCGCTCGGCGACCGAAATTACCTTGTCCACCTGCTCCTGATCGCCGACCACGGCGAAGCACACCTCGGCATGCTCGAGGACGTAGGCCATCTCGTCGGCGACGGAGTCCTGATAGACCGGCACTGGAATGCCGCCCAGGCTCTGCACGGCGGCAAAGGTCGCATAGAGGCGCGGCCGGTTGTCGCCGATGATCGCTACCGCATCGCCGCGCTCGAAGCCCAGCTTGCGCAAGCCGATGGCGAGATCACGCACCTCGTCGCGGAGCAGGCGCCAGGTCCACGTCTGCCAGATGCCGAGGTCCTTGTGGCGCATCGCCGGCCTGGCGCCGTGCTTGGCGGCATTGCGCAGCAGCAATTTCGGCAGCGTATCGAGTGCGCCGGCGGCGCCATCGGCCGGCGCTGAGGCCCCAGGGTTCGTCCCCTTCACTTGCTCACTCCTCCCGACGGCCCTGCCGGGCCGGATGCCAGCGCCCTTGCCTTCTCCTGTGGCTGGCACAGACTTTCACAATTAGGACGACCTACTTGCGGTTGGCCCGCGACGGACACGGGCTTTGGCCCATGTCCTAGTCGAGACAGGGTCCGCGGCCAACTAATCTTTCGTCCGATAGGGCGGTTTGGTTGCTGCGCGGGAGACAGGCCGTTGCCGGTTCAACATGAGCCGCGCAGTCGCCGGCGCGGGAGGCGTGATTGGCAGCCGTGCGGCTGCATGCGTTGCACCGGCCGAAGGCACCCCTTAACACATCGGGGCGGCATGTGGCATGGGCGGTTCGGGGGTCCGCCGCCCCGTTGTTGCACCGCCGCAGGGGCGCGCAGTGTACAGACCGTGCGCGGGGCCGCACCGTCGGCGGAGCCGAGAGCTGGAGGATGATGGTGACGAAGGCAAAATCCGATCCGATTGCGCTGGAGCTGTTCAAGAACGCCATTTTCTCCATCGCCGACGAAATGGCGCTCACGGTCTTTCGCACCACCTATTCGGCGGTCCTCAAGGACAACATGGACTACTCGACGGGGTTCGCAGACGGAGAAGGGCGCCTCGCTGCCCAGGGGCTCACCCTGCCCGGGCACCTCGGCTCGGTGCCGACCGCCATGGAAGCGATCATGCGCCACTTCGGCGACGACATGGCGCCCGGCGACGTCTTCATCATGAACGATCCCTTCGACGGCGGCATGCACCTACCCGACATCTTCGTCATGAAGCCGCTCTACCACGAGGGGCAGCGGCTCGCGTTCGCCTGCACGGTCTGCCACCACACCGACGTCGGCGGCCGCGTGGCCGGCTCCAACGCCTCCGACTCCACCGAGATCTACGCGGAAGGACTGCGCATCGCGCCGATGAAGCTCTACGACAAGGGCGTGCTCAACAAGACCATCATCACCTTCATCGAGAAGAACGTGCGCGTGCCCGTGATGGTGATGGGCGACCTGCGCGCCCAGCTCGCCGCCTGCCATATCGCGGAGAAGCAGTTCGCCGCGATCGTCGCCCGCTACGGCGCGGCGCAGACCAAGCAGTTCCTCGGCGAGATCATCGACTATTCCGAGCGCCTGACGCGCGCTGCCATCGCCCAGCTTCCCGACGGCGAGTGGAGCTTCGAGGACTGGATCGACGACGACGGCGTCGATGTCGGCAAGCCGATCCGCCTCTACGTCACCGTCCGCAAGAAGGGCGACGGCATGGTGGTCGACTGGACAGGCACCAACCCCCAGGTGCGCGGCGCCATCAACAATACGCTGTCCTACACCAAGTCCGCAGCCTACACCGGCATCCGCTCAGTGCTGCCCAACAACATTCCCAACAACGAAGGCGTGTTCCGTGCCATCGAGGTGATCTGTCCGCCGGGCACGGTCGGCCACGGCGTGCTGCCGGCGGCCTGCGCGGCGCGCGGCCTGACGGGTTTCCGCATGGTCGACTGCATGTATGGGGCCCTGGCCATGATGCTGCCCGACAAGGTCAAGGCCGCAGGCGACGGGGGCAACAGCGGCATCTCCATCGGCGGCTACGACAAGGACCGCAAGCCGTTCGTCTACGTCGAGTTCACCTGCGGCGCCTGGGGTGCCCGGCCGTGGGCCGACGGGCTCAACGGCAACTCGCACATGTTCGCCAACCAGTCCTGCCCCTCGGCCGAGATCATCGAGGCCGAGCAGCCGGTGTCGGTGCTGGCCTACGAGTTCGTCAGCGACAAGACCGGCGCCGGCAAGTACCGTGGCGGTGTTCCCTTCCAGCGCCAGTACCGCCTCAACGAGGCGGAGGCGATGATGTCCGTGCGCTCCGACCGCAAGACGCATCGCCCCTTCGGCCTCTATGGCGGCAACCCCGGCCGCCCGTCCGAGAACTACCTGAACCCCAATGGCGACAAGCAGCCGCTGCCGTCGAAAGTGACGATGCAGTTGAAGCGCGGCGACGTGTTCTGCCACATCCATCCCGGTGGCGGCGGCTGGGGCGATCCGCTGGAGCGCGATCCGGCCGCGGTGCTCAAGGACGTGCGCAACGAGTTCGTATCGCGGGCCAAGGCTGAGGCCGACTATGGCGTCGTCATCGACACCAAGACGTGGACGGTCGATACGGCGGCGACCGAGCGCCGACGCGCCGACATGCGCAGGCGTCGCGGCTGGAGCGAGGTGCCCAAGGTGCAGCGGCATGATCCCGAGCTTCAGCGTCGCGCGGCGGAGTAGGCGAGATGGCCGGCCAATCCGCTTATCGCGTCGGTGTCGACATCGGCGGCACGTTCACCGACATCGTTCTGCTCGGGGCAGACGGCACCGTGCATACGGAGAAGATCTCCTCCAGCGTCGACAACTACGCCCGCGCCATCGTCGAGGGCCTGGGCAAGGTGCTGGGCGATACGGGTATCGCACCAGCCGCCCTCGCTGAACTCCGGCACGGAACGACGGTTGCGTCCAACGCCATCCTTGAGCACAAGGGCGCCCGGGTCGGGCTGATCACCACCAAGGGCTTCCGCGACGTGCTGGAAATCCGCACGCTGCGCATGCCCCGGCTCTACGACATCGCCTGGGAGAAGCCGCCGCCGCTCGTGGAACGCTACCTGCGCCGCGTGGTGGACGAGCGCGTCGACGCCAAGGGCAACGTCGAGCGCGGCCTGGACCGGGCGGACGCCGAGGCGCAGGTCGACGCGCTCCTCTCGGAGAAAGTCGAGGCGATCGCCGTGTGCCTCATCAACTCGTTCGCCAACCCGGCGCATGAGCTGGCCATCAAGGAGGTCGCGCAGCGCAAGGCCCCGCATCTGCCGGTGTGCATCTCCTACGAGGTGCTGCCCGAAATCAAGGAATACGAGCGAACGTCGACCACCGTCATCAATGCCTATGTGATCGGCATCGTCGGCACCTACCTCACGGCGCTCCGCAAAAGCCTCGATGCGGCCGATATCAGGGCGCCGCTGCTGCTGATGCAGTCCAACGGCGGCCTCACCACCGACAAGGCCGCCGCCGAGCGACCGATCAACATCATCGAATCCGGCCCTGCTGGCGGCGTGGTCGGTGCGCAGGCCCTGGCGCATACGATGCAGCTCGGCAAGGTCATCACCTTCGACATGGGTGGCACCACCGCCAAGGCCTCCATGGTGGAGGACGGCGAGGTAACCCGCGCCCAGGAATACGCGGTGGGGGCCGGCATCATGATCGGCTCGCGGCTGCTCACGGGTGCAGGCTACACGCTCAAGGTGCCGGCCATCGACCTGGCCGAGGTCGGGGCCGGCGGCGGCTCGCACATCTGGATCGACGCCGGCGGCGCGCTGCAGGTGGGACCGGAGAGTGCCGGCGCCGTGCCGGGCCCCGTGTGCTATGACGCCGGCGGCGACGTTCCCACCATCACCGATGCCAACGTCATCCTCGGCTATCTCAACCCCAACCATCTGATCGGCGGCGCCCTCAAGCTCAATGCCGCCAAGGCGCGCCGGATGTTCGCGGCCCGCATTGCCGAGCCGCTCGACATGGCCATCGAGGACGCCGCCTATGGCGCGCATGAGATCGCCGCCTCCAACATGATCCGCGCCATCAAGGCCGTGTCCACCGAGCGCGGCCGCGATCCGCGTGAGTTCGCCCTGTTCGCCTTCGGCGGCAATGGGCCGATGTTCGCCTGCGGGATGGCGCGCGAGCTCGGCATCGCTCGCGTGATCGTGCCCCCGGCGCCAGGCCTCTTCTCCTCCTTCGGGCTGCTCTATGCCGACGTCGAGCATCACTACTCGCGCACCTTCCGCCGCCTGCTGCGCGGCGCCAACCTCGCCGAAATCGAGGCGGCATGGCGGGACCTGGCGCGGCAGGCTTCCGACCAGCTCGCCTCCGAGGGCTTCACCGGCGACAAGGCGCGCATCCGCCGCTCGGGGGCCATGCACTACCAGGGGCAGAGCTTCGAGCTCGTCGTGCCGGTACCGGACGGCCCCTTCGACACGGCGATGGTGGCCCGGCTGGAGGAGGCGTTCGGGCAGGAGCACGAGACGACCTACGGCCATCGCGCCGGGCCCGAGGAGCCGGTCGAGCTGGTATCGATCCAGGTGGTCGGACAAGGCTTGCGCGCGGGCTCCGGAGTGCCGAAGCGGGTCCACCAGAGCCGCGAGGATGGCGAGCGGGCCGCGCCGCGGCGCGCCTACTTCGGCGCCGCCCATGGCTGGATGGAGACCCCGGTGCTGCGACGGTCCGATCTGTCACGACCGCAGGCGGGGCCGGCGATCGTGGAGGAATACGACGCTACCTGCCTCGTCGTGCCCGGGGCCACTGCGCAGCTCGACACCGGCGGCAATATCGTCATCGATATCGCATGATTTTGTCGTCCGCTCCTGCGGAGCGGACTGGCGGCACAAGAGGGAGGCGGCATGTCGGCGACGCAAACCAATTCCAGGATCGAGGCCGAATACCGGGAGCGCACGCGCCGCTCGGCCGAGCTGTACGAGCGCGCGCGCAAGGTGATCCCGGCCGGCCTGACGCACGACTCGCGCACCCTCCTGCCCTATCCCATCTACGCCGCGCGCGCGACCGGCCCGCGCAAGTGGGACGCCGACGGCAACGAGTATGTCGACTACTTCGGCGGTCACGGCGCGCTGCTCCTCGGCCACTGCCATCCCGCGGTCGTGGAGGCGATCGACCGCCAGGTGAGGATCGGCACGCATTGGGGGGCATCGCACGAGGGAGAGGTGTTGTGGGCCGAGCTCGTCAACCGGCTCGTGCCCTGCGCGGAGCGCGTGCGCTTCACCGCATCAGGCACGGAAGCCTCGCACCTCGCCTTGCGGCTAGCCCGTGCCTTCACCGGCAAGCCGAAGGTGATCCGCTTCGTCGGCCACTTTCATGGCTGGCACGACGGCGTGGCACCAGGCGGCATGTCGCATTTCGAGGGCGGCGTGCCGGCCGGCATATCGCCCGAGCTGGTCGAGCAGACCCTGCTGCTGCCCGCGGATGATCCCGCCCGCGTCGCCGACGTGCTGGAGAAGCGCGACGACGTGGCGGCGGTCATGCTGGAGGCGTCGGGCGCATCGTGGGGCCAGGTTCCGCTGCCCGAGGGCTTCCTGGCCGGCTTGCGCGAGGTCACCCGGCGGCATGGCGCCATCCTGATCTTCGACGAGGTGATCACCGGCTTCCGCTGGTCGCGCGGCGGCGCCCAGGGCCGTTTCGCCGTCACGCCAGACCTGTGCGTCATGGCCAAGATCGTGGCCGGCGGTCTGCCGGGCGGGGCCGTCGCCGGCCGTGCCGACATCATGGATCAGCTCGACGCCGCCGCAGCCAAGGCAGCCAAGCGCGAAAAGATCGGGCACCAGGGCACTTTCAACTCCAACCCGCTGTGCGCCGCCGCCGCCGTCGCCACCCTGTCCATCATCGAGCGCGAGGAGGCGTGCGCCAGGGCCGAGCGAACGGCCGCCGAGATCCGCAATGGCATGCGCCGCATCTTGGTGGAGGAGCAGATCCCCTGGGGCATCTACGGGGATGCGTCCTCGTTCCTGATTTTCCAGAACTCCAGCCGCCTGCCCATCGATCCCGCCACGTTCGATGCCCGCCGGCTCGACTTCAAGGCCCTGAAGGGCGCCCGCAATCCCGACCTCGCCTACCGGCTGCGTATCGCCATGCTGGCCAACGGCGTGGACATCATGGGCGCGCCGGGCGGGCTGGTGTCGGCAACCCACGGCGCCGAGGAAGTCGCCCGCACGCTCGAGGCGTTCCGCACTTCTGTGCGCTGGATGAAGGCGGAAGGCGACGTGTAGCGCGGCGATCCGTCATCCCGGAAACGGCCGGGAGCGAAACGGGCCGCTTCCGCATTGCGGCTGAGGCCTTGCCCGCTCCGGCCGGGATGGCAGCATGGCATCGCCATTCAAGCCGCAGCATCCTGCCGGATCATGCTGGCTCCCTTCTCCGCGATCATGATGGTGGGCGCATTGGTGTTGGCCGTGGTGACCGTCGGCATCACCGATGCATCGATCACGCGCAGGCCTGTGAGGCCGCGCACCCGGAGGCGAGAGTCGACGACGGCCATCGGGTCCTCGCCCATCTTGCAGGTGCCGACAATGTGATAGATCGTCGTGCCCTGCGCGCGCACGAAGTCGGAAAGCGCCTGCTCGCTCGTCACCTGCGGCCCCGGCGTGATTTCCTTCACGCTGTGCTGCGCCAGCGCCGGCGCCGCGAAGATGCGGCGTGCGAGCCCCACGCCGGCCAGCGCCACGCGCAGATCATTCGCGACCGAGAGGTAGTTGGGCTTCAGCGACGGGCGCACGAAGGGATCGGGCGATTTCGCCATGATGGTGCCGCGGCTCTCGGGCCGGGCGATACTGACCGCGATCGTCATGCCGGGCTCGCGCTCCAGCTCGCCGAACTTGTTCTGGTCGTAGCTGGCCGGCGAGAACAGGAGCTGGATGTCGGGGCTCGCCAATCCCTCGCGGCTGCGGGCGAACGCCTGTGCGCTGGAGACGCCGAACGTCAGCGCCCCGTTGCCAACCGTCAGCCAGCGGGCGACCTCACGCACCAGCCTTGGCCCGCGCGACAGCTCGTTGATGGATATGGCGTCCCTCACACGGTGCGAGACGCGGATGGCGTAGTGGTCGGAAAGATTGGCGCCCACACCCGGCAGATCGTGGATCACCGGCACACCGATCGACTTCAGATGCGCCGCGGGGCCTATTCCAGAGACCTGCAGGAGATGCGGGGAATTGATGGTGCCGCCGGACAGGATCACCTCGCGCCCCGCCGTCACCCGCCGCTCCCGCCCACCCTTGCGATAGGCAACCCCGATGCACCGCTTGCCGTCGAACAGCAGCCTGGTGGCGAAGGCCTTGGTCTCGATGTGCAAGTTTGGCCGGCCGATAGCCTGCGCAAGGAAAGTCCTTGCCGTCGAGCCGCGGAACCGGCCGTTGCGCGACATTTGCGAAAAGCCCACGGCCTCGCATTCGCGCCCGTTCAGATCTTTGGTGAAGGGGATGCCGGCCTGCTGGGCCGCATCGACGAACCGTCGCGTGAGATCCAGCGTGGTGCGGTAGTCCTCGACCAGGATCGGGCCGTCCTTGCCACGCCGATCCGCTTCGCCTGGGGCGTAGCGCTCGATCGTCTTGAAGTGCGGCAGCACCTCCTCGAACGACCAGCCCTTGCAGCCCATCTGCGACCAGCCGTCGTAGTCGGCAGGATTGCCGCGAATCCACAGCATGCCATTGATCGAGCTCGAGCCCCCGAGCACGCGCCCGCGCGGCCAGTGCAGCTGGCGCCCGCCGATGCCGGCCTCCGGGTCGGTGGCGTAGTTCCAGTTGACGCGCGGATTGTAGAGCAGCTTGAGCACGCCGGCCGGCACGTGGATCATCGGATGCCAGTCCTTCGGGCCGGCCTCGAGCAGGATCACGCGCGCGCCGTCCTCGCTGAGCCGGCTCGCCAGCACGCACCCGGCCGATCCCGCGCCGACCACCACGTAGTCTGCTTCCAGGCCGCCGTCGTTTGCGCCCATCGCCATCGCCCCTCCCCTGCCGGCTGTCCAAGATGTTCAGCCGGATGATGTTGGAGTTGGGGGCTCGGAACAAGCGCAGGCGCCGCGCGTCAGACGCGCCGCCGTGAGAGGCATCCAACCGGCAAGAGCGGGACTGCTAGCCGGGCGGCAATGGAAATCCCCGGATCTCCGCCCGCCATCATCCCGCGCTAGCAGTAGTCCCAGTATCCGCGCTCGCCATAGGGGTCGGCCCAGTACCAGCACAGGTCGGGAGCCGGTCGCCGCGGGACATAGCCAACCGCGGCCACGGTGATGAGCGTGCCGAGCGCCACGCCCGCCACGATGGTGCCGTAGTAGGGCCGGCGCACCCACGGACGGCCGAACCAGTAGGGCCGGCCGACCCATCCCCGGGGGCCGTGCCACGCGGGCGCTCCTCTCCAGCGGGGCTCGCCCCGCCAGGCGCGGAAGTCGCGCGCCCGTGGCCCGTGGCCAGGTCGCCAATCGGGTGCCCGATTTCCAAACTGCGCCAGCTCGACGACGCCTGCCGCCGGACCGGTAGCGAATGCGGCTGGGTAAGCTGCAGCTTCAGCTTGTGTCAGCGACTGCGCCATGAGGGCCACCCCCAGCGCTGCCGCCATCGATGGGCGCATCTTCATGAGCCTGTGCTCCCCTTGTCTCGCCTGCGAATTGCCGACGAGGGTGGACTCTAGGCGAAAAAGACGACGACTTTTGGGTAACGCCACACACCCGTGGCGCTAGGGAAGGGGTCGATACGGCCAACCGACAGGCGGTCAGCCGTCAGGGCGCATCCGCCGGATGCAGCAGGCGCGCACGCGGGCGGGAAACGGTCTGGCGGCCCCGCTTGAAGACCGCAAGAACCGGGGCGATGGTGGCGACAGCCTCGTGCGCCGACTTCGCGTCGATCACCACCACATCGGCGGGATTGCCAACGGCAAGCCCGTAGTCCTTGAGGTTCATGAGGCGCGCGGAGCGGTGCGTGATCATCGCAAACAGCTCGGCGAGCCGCTCCGGCTGGCCGACCTGCAGAACATTCGCGTGCAGGTTGGCCATGCGGATCAGCGAGCCGTCGCCGAATGGCGTGAACGGGTTCAAAACGTTGTTGGTGGAGATCGAGCAGTTGCAGCCCTGCTCGGCGAACAGGTTGGCGTCGGCCACGCAGCGCGGAACGTTGTGGTCCTGGTGACGGGCCAGCACGAAGAGGTCGGTGGAGGGCAGCACGGTCACGGCGACGCCCACGTCCGCCAGCCGCCGCGCGATCTCCTTCTGCCGCACCGGCGGCAGGCCTGCGATCTTTGTGGCATGACCCATCGCCACGCGGCCGCCCAGCCGGTAGCGCTCCGTCAGGTCGGCGACGAGGTGCGTGTCGAGGCTCGCGGGGTCGTGCCCTGAGTCGATGTGCATGTCGATGTCGACGTCAAAACGCCGCGCCAGCTCGAAGATGCGGTTGATGTGCCCTGCATGATCGACATCGTAGTTGGGGGCGGCGCCGATGACCCTGGCACCCATCTCCAGCCCCTGGATGAGGGCGGCGTCGGCGCTCGGGGCTGTCGTCAGGCCTTCCTGGGGGAAGACGCAGATCTCCAGATCCACGGCCCAGGCGTACTCCTTGCCAAGCGCCTGCAGCGCCTCCACGCCTTTGACCCCCACCGGCGCATCGATCTCGGCGTGGGTGCGGATACGGGTGGCGCCGTGCTTGATGCAGCTTTCCAGAGTGGCCTTGGCGCGCGTGTAGATGTCCTCCACGGTGAAGGTGGGTTTCACGGCCTGCACGCGGCGCATGTGGTCGGGCTGGCTGCGGCTCGGTTCGGGCGCGCAACGTTCGACGATGCGCGACTTGTCGAGATGGATGTGCGTCTCGATCAGCCCCGCGCAGACGAGCAGGCCCTCGGCATCCCAGGACGGAGCCTCGGCCTCGATCTTCGGCTCGATGGCCGCGATGCGCCCCTTGGCAAAGCCGATATCGACGAGCCTGGCGCCATTGGCCCCGGACAGGCGGGCGTTGCGAACGACTTGGTCGAGCATGGCAGGCTCCGGAAGTCTGTGTAAAGCCTCGCAAAACGGCGGAGGATCAAGACTAGGTGCATGCCCGCTCGTGCGGCAAGAGCGGCGAGGACATGGGTGCTCGGCCGAACGCGGTTTCACGAGGTGCGCGGCATGCCAGCCGACGCAGGCGCAAGGTTCAGCCGCCGTTCAGGTTTTCCACAGGATGATGATAAGGCTGGGAACGTCGAGATCGGTGCTGCCGTTCTCGTCGAAGAGCGTGCCGCGTAGAACACGTGAGTTACGTCATGCGAGCCCTGAAGGCCCTTCTGACCGCGCTTGGCTTTGCCGCCACCCTGGCGGCCCTGATGCTCTCCAGCGCCATCATCACCGCCATCGTGCACAAGGCGGTCGCCTCGTCTATGCTGGCGGCGAGCGAGCACTAGGCATCCGGCGCACCGGGTGCCGGCAGCAGCGGCGGCCGGAGGCTTCGCCATGTGGGCCTTGTTCGTGGCGGCCATCTACTTCGGGTCGTTCCTGGCGATCGGCTTCGCCGCACGCTTCCTCACCACGCGGCTGATGAGCCGGCATGGCGCCGATCTGGCCGACGTGCAGGCGCTTGCCGGGCCGAAACGCAGGAAGCGCAAGGTCTTCCTGCTCGGCGCCTGGCGCGAGGAAGGGTAAGCCGGCGCTACATCCCCCGCTTGGTCGGCACATCGATCGGCAGGAACTCCACGCCCGACCTCTGCACCGGCTGCGGGTAGAGCTTCATCAGCGCCAGCACGTCGGCCGGCATGCCGACCCGCACGGGCAGCCCGAGCGAGGCCGCTTCCTGCGCCGTGAGCGCGTAATCGTGCGTCCAATGCCCGCCGGCGAGTTTCTCCGCCAGCGCTTCGGCCGTGGCCTGGTCGAGGCGGGGCGTGAGCAGCTCGACGGCGCCGCGCTTCACCTGCGCCAGCGCCTTCTCGCTGACGTCGGCCAGCACCAGCGTCAGGTCGAACACGTGCTCGACCGGTTTGGCGTCGCGCGCCCGCACGATGCTGGCAGCGGGCAGGCCGGCGATCTGCGGGTCGATCGGCCCCAGCATGGAGAATTCGCCGAGCACGATCTCGTCGGCGGCGAGCGCGATGAGCGTGCCGCCGGACATGGCATAGACCGGCACGTACACCGTCACCTTGGCCGGATGCGCTTCCACCGCGCGGGCGATTTGCATGGCCGCCAGCACGAGGCCGCCGGGCGTGTGCAGGACGATGTCGATGGGCCGGTCGGGCGGCGTCTCCTTGATCGCGGAGATGATGGTCTGCGCGTCCTCCAGATCGATATGGCGCGAGACGTTGAGGCCGAGCAGGCTGCGCTTTTCCTGCCTGTGGATCATGGTGATGACGCGCGCGCCGTGCGCCTTCTCGACGGCGCGGATGGCCTGCATGCGCTTGACGGCGAGCCAGCGGCCGGTGAGCAGCGGCTGCAGCGCCATGACCGCGATCAGCACCCACAGCAACGTCGAGAAATCGAACGACACGACCGTCCTCCCTTGCACCGCCGCCGATGCTCGCCATCAAGTCGGCTTAGCATTCTCGCCGCTGCGCCTAGCGAGCCAGTCGAGGATTTGCCGGGGCGGATGATCGGCTACCGCAACCTCCGGGCGTCCCCGACCTCCATAGCGCGATACGAGGAGTCGATGTAGAGATGACCGCCAGGAACATCGTAATCCGGCATGGGTCCGCCGCGCGAACGCGCAACGTGGGGGCGCTTCGAAGCGATAAGCCGGGCTAGATTCTTGTTGTAGGCGGCCCACTGCTCCGCGCTGCGATAGTGGCTTTGAACCGGTTCCGCAATCTCGGCAGCCTGAATCGGCTTTTC
>DATFCC010000170.1:0-9931 GCA_035253505.1 Hyphomicrobiaceae bacterium | reverse complement strand
CCCGCCGTCTCTCCAATCTGTTGCTCAACACGGGTCATCACCTGCTCGCCCCCGCGGTGCAGGTTGCCGCGCGCATGCGGCTCAACGCCGGCCTCGGCTTCAATCCGGTCAAGTTCGAGCGCGCCCTCCTCGCGCAACTCGCGAAGGCTCAGACCGACACCGCACTCGCCGCCTGATTGTGGCGGCATCGGCACTCCTTGCCCGATGTCCCCGCGCAGGCGTCGCGTAGGCGGGATCCACCCAAGCCCGCTGTCGACTGCCGCCGGCATCCGCAATTTCCTTGCGCGAGTTCCGGCCTTCGCGGGCATGACCCAAGCGCGATAGCTGCGGGATGAGGAATGCCCTCGCTCGCGTCATAGTGATGGCCGCGCGCTCGCACGCCAACGTCGATTGCGCTAGCCTGAAGGTCTGCCCCAGAGGAGACCTCCATGTACGAGCTGTTCTATTGGCCGACGCCCAACGGCAAGAAGGTGACCATCCTGCTCGAGGAATGCGGTCTCGAATACAAGATCACGCCGGTGAACATCCAGAAGGGCGACCAGTTCAACAAGGACTTCCTGCGCATGAACCCCAACCACCGCATGCCGGTGCTGGTGGACCACAAACCGAGCGACGGCGGCGCCCCGCTCTCCATCTTCGAGTCCGGCGCCATCATGATGTACATCGCCGAGAAGGTCGGGAAGTTCTTCCCGCAGGACACCCGCACCAAGTACGCGGTGACGGAATGGCTCATCTGGCAGATGGCCAACCAGGGCCCCAAGCTCGGCGAGGCCGGACACTTCCGCCGTCTCGGGGACCGCGAGGGTGACCAGAAGTATGCCGTCAACCGCTTCACCGACGAGGCCAACCGCCTCTACGGCGTGCTCAACAACCGTCTCGCCGACCGCCACTGGCTCGCCGGCACGGAGTACACGATCGCCGACATGATCTGCTATCCGTGGACCGTCAACCACAAGGTCCAGGGCCAGGACCTCGAGGAGTTCAAGCACGTCAAGCGGTGGGCCGAGGAGATCGCCAAACGCCCCGCCGTGCAAAAGGGCATGGCCGTCGGCGCCAACCTCTCCACCGACGTCACCAAGCTGCCGCCCGAGGAGCAGGCCCGCATCCGCAAGCTGCTTTACAACCAGCGCGCCATTCCGGTGGCGTGAATCCGCCACGCCTTGCGACCCGCCGTCATGCCCGTGCAGGCAGGCATCCACGCCAGTCGATTTGCGGTTGCCGCGCTGGCCCATATGAGTTTGCGTGGATCTCCGTCTGCGCCGCCGTCGTCTACGCGGCCTCCATGCCGTAGGGTGCAATAGGCGAAGCCGTATTGCACCGAGGACATGCCCCCGCGCCCTGCAATATGCTGCGCTATTGCGCCCTACAATACGGCCTCCGCGCACACGCGCAGCGCCTCGACGCCGCCGCCGCGGCGTAGGGTGCAAAAGGCGAAGCCGTATTGCACCGACCACGTGCAGCCGCACCCGGCGCAATACGCTGCGCTGTTGCGCCCTACAACTCGGCACGGCCTCTGCACATTGCAAACGTCGCCGCATGCCGCCGCCCCTCACCCCGACCCTCTCCCCATTCCCGAAGAGGCATGGGGAGAGGGAGAACATGTTGCGCCCTACACCATGGCCTCGACGCCGCCGAGCAACATGTGCCGATCCTGCCATCCTTCGCCGCGGCTTCCACCCGTAGGGTGCAATAGGCGAAGCCGTATTGCACCGCTTCGCGCAGCCGCACGGCGCAATACGCTGCGCTATTGCGCCCTACAGCTCGGCCTCTGCACACGCGCGGCGGGGTCAGGGCCGACGTGGCAAAGGCTCGGCGAAACCGAAGAGGCCCGCGGGCCGCAACACCAGCAAGACCACGAGCAGGGCGAAGATCGCCAGGTCGCGAAACTCGATCGGGAACAGGCCCGACCACAGCGCCTCCGCGCAGCCGAGCAAGGCGCCGCCGAGAAACGCGCCGGCGACCGAGCCGATGCCGCCGGCAACGGCTGCCAGCAGCGCCTTCAGACCCAGCACCACGCCGCCCGCGTAGCCGAGCGTGCCGTAGTAGACCGACATCACGTAGCCCGCGAGCCCGGCGAGCGCCGCCGACAGTGCAAACGTCTGCATCATCACGCGCCCACGCTCGACCCCGCACAGTTCGGCCGCGCCGGCGTCGTCGGCGCAGGCCCGCCACGTGCGCCCGAAGCGGCTCCACCGCAGCAGCGCCAATGTCGCCAGCGCACCAGTGAGACAGAGCGCCGCCGCGGCCAGTGCCATCGGGGTCACCGTCACCACGAAGTCACCCGCGCGCGCCACAGGTTGCGGCACATTCAGCATCGGCCGCAGCCATTGCAGCCGCGCGCCCTGGGCGAGGCGCAGGTACTCCTGCAGCGCGATGGCGAGCCCGATGGTGCCGATCAGCACGCGTTGCCCCGACTGGCCCATGAGGGGTGCCAGCACGAAGCGGCCCGTCGCGACGCCGTGCATCAGGCCGGCGCCGAGGGCCAGCAGGAGCGCCAGCGCCAGCCCGCCCGCAAGGGGCCACGCCGGGCCGGCCACGGCGAAACCCAGGAACGCGGCGTAGCCGCTTGCGGCCGTCAGCTCGCCGAACGCCAGGTTGATGCGGCCGACGAGCCCGTAGAGAAGCGAGTAGGCCGCGGCCAGCATGGCATAGACCGCCACCGGCGGCAGCGCGAACAGCGCATGCTGCAGGGCGATCGCGACCGGTCGCGGCACCTCCGGCGCCAGCGTTGCGCCGGGCACCGGCTCGGGGTCGGCGGCGGCGCCTTCCGCCTCGAGCCAGAACCGTTTCAGGAGCTGCAGCCGCACGTCTCCCATCGGTCCGGCATCGGTGGCAACCGCCATCAGCGTACTGCGCTCCGGGGAGACCAGACTGCCCAACCCGAACCGGCATTCGACAAAGCGCCGGCGCACTCCACCCTGGGCCGCCACGCTGTACTCGATACGCACACCCTCGCCCCGCGCGACGGCCACGGCGCGCGTAATCTGGATCGCAGCTCCGGCCGGATTGAGGGCTGGAATGATGCTGCGGCAGGTGCGCGCGTGCCCGGCATCGATGCTGCCCGTGCAGCCGGATGCCACGCCTGCCAGCGCAGCCGTCACACCCAGAATGAGCGCGGTTCTCATGAGCTCGCCACCCGTCCAACACGGCAGCGTACTGCGCCGGAGCGTGGGGTCTTGCAAGCGGCGTATTCGCCCGGGCGCCCCTGCATGCAACGACGCGCGGCCATCACGACGCCGGCTATCATGGTATGCAGGTCTCGGTCGAAGATAGGGCTGCCGCTGCACAGCAGCTCAGCAGACGCCGGAGCAAGCCGAGAGATGGCTCCCGGACATAAAGCAACATAGAGCCCGGGATGACGGTAGAGCTTGCGTGGAAGGCTCGACCTCAGTCGGGACTGCTCTAGCGTCCCGACGACTCGCGCCAAGCCAGCAGCCGGCGGATGCCCTCACGCATGTCGACCTGCGGCTTCCACCCCAGAACCTTCCCGGCGAGCGCATGATCCATTTTCCAGGCCCCACCGGAGCTCAGTTGCACCTTGCCGGGTTCCGGCTCGATGTGCTCCGGCGCCAGGTTCTTTCCCGACAGCTCCGTCACCAGCTTGACGATTTCCGACGTGGTGGTGGGCTTGGGCCCGGAGATGTTGACGGCAACGTTGCTGGCATCGGCCGTGAACGCGGCCGCATTGGCGCGGGCGGCGTCGCTGACATGCACGAAATGCTTGGTGTCGGAGCCGTCGCCGATCACACGGGGGCGCTCGTCCCTGCGGACGCGGTCGTGCGTCTCGATGATGAACAGCGCGTTGGTGGCCCGATAGTGCTGGCGCTCGCCATAGACGGTGGAGTAGCGCACGGCCACATACTGGAGCCCGCGCTTGAGGTGCGCATCCCGGCAGAGCTGCTCGCCGATGATCTTGCTGGCGCCGTAGATGATGGCGCCGGCCGGGGCGCCGTAGGTGAGAAACGGCGTGGTCTCGACGAGGTCGCCGGCGAGACCCGGCCCGTAGCCGTAGACGGCGCTGGACGAGGTGAACACCATCTTCTTCACGCCGTTGAGACAGCAGGCCTCGATCACGTTCTGGGTGCCGCGGATGTTGACGTCGAGCCCGGTCCAGGGATCGCGATCCATGGTGATCGACATCAGGGCAGCCAGGTGCAGCACCCCGTCGATGCCCTTGGTCGCCTCGATGATCTGCGGCAGGCGCATCACGTCGCCCTGCACCAGCTTGAGGCGCTCGTCGCCCTGCAGGTGCTCGATGTTATCGACCGAGCCCTGGAAGAAACTGTCGAGGATCGTCACCTGGGCGGCACCCTCGCGCAGGAACACCTCTGCCGAGGCCGAGCCGACCAGGCTCGCACCACCGACGATGAGAAAGCGATTGCCTTTGATGGGCAGGGAACGGCTGGGCGAGGGACGTGGGGACGTGGCGCTCATCGCAAGACTACCGGCTGCGGTTCGAGGGTGGGAGAGACGCCGGCAGTCCGGCGCATCCCGGGAGAATGAACGGACCCAAGCGCGGCGGCAAGGTCGCAGGATCAAGCCTCCCGGCATTGCTGTCAGCCAGCGCGACATACCGCGACCCGATATTCGCGGTGCGGCTCGGGTACGCGGCAAGCCAGGTCTAGCGTTTGGAGCCCGAGCCCTTGGCCTGGAAGAAGCGGTGCTCGACCCGATCGCCGGGTTTGAGGCCGAGCTTGGCGGCGACTCCCCCCGCCAGCTCCAGACAGGCGCTGGCATCACCGCGCGAGGCGACGATGTCGTCCGACAGGGGCTGCGTCATGGCTTCGATGCGGTGCACGACGCCATCCCGGCGAATGAACACCATGTCGAGCGGAATGTAGGTGTTGCGCATCCACATCGTGATTTCCTGGGGCGTGTCGTAGAAGAAGAGCATGCCGCCCTTGTCATCGAGATGTGAACGGAACATCAGGCCCTGCGCCTTCTCCTCCAGCGTATCGGCGATCTCGATGTCGATGACGTGCGCGCCGGTCGCCGTCAGGAGCTTCAGGGTTTCGCGCCGCATGGCCTGAGCTGGGTAAACGAGACCCACCGACAACGCCAGCACGACAACCAGCCAGGCCGCCTTGCGAGCGGCCCGGCTCCATGTCATCTGCGCTATCGCGAGGTCAATGTCTCGGCGGCAAGCCCGGAGGCGCGCCGTCCGGCCGAAGCTCGGCGGCCATGCAGCCCTTGATGCCCATACCCCAGCGAACCTGCACGAGCTGATCCGGCCGCAGCTCGGTGAAGCCGAACCGGCGCAGGGTCTCCATGTGCACGAAGATGTCAGGGGTGCCGTCGCCACGCGTCAGAAATCCAAATCCTCGAACCCTGTTGAACCATTTTACCTTGGCTCGTTCCCAGTCACTTTCTGGTGTGACCTGCACGTGCGTGCGCTGCGGGAGCTGGGAGGGATGGATCGCCGTGCTCTCGTCCATGCTGAGGACACGGAAAGCCTGCAGTCCTCTCGGCCGTTTCAGGACCTGGCAGTGAACCCTCGCGCCCTCGTAGGCGGTCTGGTAGCCCCCGGCCCGCAGACATGTCACATGGAGGAGCACATCGGCGAGCCCGTTGTCCGGAACGATGAAGCCATAGCCCTTCGAGACGTCGAACCACTTGATCGACCCGGCAATCTCGAACACCTCAACGTTCGCGTCCCCGACCGCTTCAGCCTCGATCTCCTTCCCCTGAATATCCGCATAGTCCGGAGAAAACTTGTCTTTCTCCTGCACCATACTGGAACCCCCCGCTCTACGTTTGACTGCGCTCAACATTGCGCCGGCGGTTGGGCGTGACCCCGATTTTGCCCTCTCGAGATCGTGCCGCCCCGACAGCACATTGCCGCTATACCCAAGGCATCCGGGCCACGCTAGTATCTTTTGGACACGCGCAATGAAAAACACCGCCCATCGTCTCAGACCGAGCCCAACAATACTCGCGCAAGGTCCTGAGTCGCCTTCCGGTTCCAGGTCTGCCGCCGTGAAATAATGGCGGAAATAGGCTGTGGACTACAGTTGCTTGTGTATATCGCGTGGAAAAACTTGAACCCACCCCAAGGGGAGCTTGCTCTTCCTCGGAAATAGTGCCGGCGCGATTCGCATGGATGCAAAACAGTCATAAGTCTGCGGGGCAGGTCCGGCGGATTGGCGCGGCTCGTCGCTCGCCGGCCGCGTGCTCGCGACGGGCTGGGCCCGCGTGGCTTGCGCCACCCCAGGCCGCGGCGCAATCTGCGACCCGGCTGGACTTGCGCCCGTTCCGGCGCGTCGAATTGGAGGTCACCTGTGAGCATGCGCTATCTACACACCATGGTGCGCGTCACCAGCATTGAGCAGAGCCTGGACTTCTACTGTAACAAGCTCGGCATGGAAGAAGTGCGGCGTGTGGAGAGCGAGGCGGGCCGCTATACGCTGGTGTTCCTGGCCGCTCCCGTCGACAAGGCGCGCGCCGCGGCCGAGCGGGCGCCTCTTCTGGAGCTCACCTACAATTGGGACCCCGAGAAATACGGGGAAGGCCGCAACTTTGGTCACCTGGCCTTCGAGGTGGACGACATCTATGCCACCTGCGACAAGCTGCAAAAGGCCGGTGTCGTCATCAACAGGCCCCCGCGCGACGGCCGCATGGCTTTCGTGCGCTCCCCGGACAATGTCTCCATCGAGCTTCTGCAGAAGGGCGAGGCGCAGGCCAAGAAGGAGCCGTGGGCGTCGATGCCGAATACGGGCAAGTGGTAAGGACCCGGCGCCCCCGCCGCTTGGCGTCAATTTGCTGAAAATCCCGCTGCCTGGCGATCGGGTTCATTAAGCCCGGCTGCCTACGATCCGGCCCGTGTGGACGCGCATGCCGGGCACAGGCACCCGGCTGCGTGCAGGGCCGATCGAGCATTGGGGACTCAACTTGACGAAGCTGCGGCCTCTGGTCGGGGCGGTGCGCTGCGTACGCGTGCATCGCGTCAATCGCGCCGGCTGTCGGGGCGTTCATGCCACCCGCCCCGCAAGGGCCACGGGGGCGCCATGATCGACGGCCTGCGCCTTCCGAAGTCGCAGATCGCGACCAAGCTCTACGGCGGCATCGCCCTGGTCCTGGCGGTCGTGTACGTGCTGGCCGCTGCCGCGACCCACTTCGCCAGCCACACGGAAGCCGCCGTGCAGCGCTTCCTCGGGGGCGACTTCGGCGCCGCCCTTGTCGCCGGCAATCTGGAGCTGGCGCTCGAGCAGCAGCGCGGGCTGGTGGCGCAGAGCCTGATGGGCCGCGGCACAGCCTCCAAGGTCGGCGCCGAGCGAACCTTCGACGAGCTGGCCGTACGGATCGCCGCCCTCGTCGAGCGGCTCGGCCATCGCCCGCCGGACCGGCTTGGGGCGAGATCCGCGGATCTGACGCAACTTGCCGCCATGGTGCTGGCCTTCGTGCGCGACGAGCGCATCTACGAGGCTGCGTCGATGGCGGCGGACTATGACCGGTCCGCTCGCGCGCTGCAGGCCGACATCGCCGCCGAACGGGAGACGCGCTCGCGGGCGGGCGAGGCGGCGCTGGAAAGCCTGGCGGTCAACTCGCGCACCCTCATCACCTGGGTGTGTGCCGCTGCCGCCTTGAGCGGCCTGTTGCTCGGGCCGGTCGGCCTGCTTCTTCTGCGCCGGGTGCTGGCGCGGCTGCAGGGCGTCGCCACCGCCCTCATTCGCCTAGCCCGCAACGACACCTCGGTCGATATCCCGGGGCTCGGCCATGAGGACGAGGTGGGCAGCCTCGCGCGGTCGGTTGCCGTCTTCAAGGCCCGGTCGATCGAGCTGTTGCAGAAGAAGGGCGAGCTCGAGCGCGTGAACCTCCAGCTCGACGCGGCCGTCAACAACATGCCCCTGGGGCTCAGCATGTTCGACGCCCAGGACCGGCTGCTCGTGTGCAACAAGCGCTATGCCGACATGTACGGCCTGCCCGGCGCGCTGATGCGCCCGGGCACGGCGCGCTGCGCCATCTGGAACTATCGCGAGAGGATGGGAGCGCGGCACTACAGCCGGGACGGCGACGCAGAGGCCGGCCCCGAGCAGTCCCATTCCATGATCATCGAGTTCGCCGACGGCCGCTTCATTTCGGTCTCGCGTCAGCCGCTGCAAGGCGGAGGCTGGGTGTCGCTGCACGAGGACATCACCGAGCGCCGCCGCCAGGAGCTGGCGATCGCCCACCTCGCGCGCCACGACGTGCTGACCAATCTCGCCAACCGCGCCCTGTTCCGCGAGCATCTGCAACAGGCCCTGCTGCGCCTGCGGCGCGGGCAGGGTTTCGCGGTGTTCTGCCTCGACCTCGATCGCTTCAAGGCGGTCAACGACACGCTTGGTCATCCCGTCGGCGACATCCTGCTGAAGCAGGTCAGCGAACGCCTGCTCGGCTGCGTGCGCCAGGGCGATCTGGTGGCGCGCCTCGGCGGCGACGAGTTCGCCATCATCCAGGACCATGTGCGCAGCGCCGACAGCAGCGAGGTGCTGGCAGCGCGCATCGTCGAAGCCATCGCCCAGCCCTACGAGATCGGCGGCCATCGCATCGAGATCTCTGCCAGCATCGGCATGACGCTGGCACCACGCGACGGCTGCGATGCCGACCAGCTCTTGAAGAACGCCGACCTTGCCCTCTACCGGACCAAGGCCGAGGGCCGCAACGGCTTCTCCTTCTTCACGCCCGAGATGGACGCCCATGTGGAGGGGCGCCGCGAGTTCGAGGCCGATCTGCGCTCTGCCCTGCAGCGCGACGAGCTAGCGCTCTCGTTCCACCCGACCGTGTGTGCTGAGAGCGGCAAGGTGGCGGGCCTCGAATGCCAGCCGCGGTGGACGCATCCGCGCCGCGGGACTCTCGGCGAGGCCGAGATTGTGACTCTGGCCGAGGCAGCGGGTCTGGCTGTGGATCTCGGCACCTGGATGCTGCAGCAGGCCTGTACGCAAGCCGTCCTCTGGCCGGGCGCCGTGAAGGTCGCCATCAACCTGTCGCCGCTGCAGATGAAGCGCGATCTGCTCGACACCGTGCTGCAGGCCCTGGTGACGAGCGGGCTTTCCGCCGACCGGCTCGAGCTGGAAGTCACCGAGCAGGTGCTCATGCAGGACAGCGAGAATGCGCTGGCGACCCTGCACCAGTTGCGCCAGCTCGGCGTCCGCATCGTGCTCGACCACTTCGGACGGGGTTACTGCTCCTTGCGCTGCCTGCGCTCCTTCCCCTTCGACAAGATCAAGATCGATGGTGCGTTCGTCGCCGACATGGAGAGAAGCGAGGAGACACGCGCCCTGGTGGAGGCCGTCGTCGGCCTCGGCAACGGCCTGGAGATGACAACCGTCGGCGGCGGCGTCGAGAGCTTCGCGCAGTTGGAGACGCTGCGCCGGTTCGGATGCGTCGAGGCTCAAGGCTGCTATTTCGGCCCTGCCGTGGCGGCGGGCGAGGTGGAGGCTCTGCTCGCCGGATCGCCCGAAGGCAATCGCAACGCGGCATAGGCCAAGCCCGGCCGGCCCCCTTCCCCCGCCCATCGCGCGCGCCGATCGGGCGGGCGCTCGCCGCAAATCCTTTTCGCGCTCTGCAACAATTGATCTGCGCGTGAGCGCAGGCGTTTGCACGAATGGAAGGCGCCGTTTGCCCGGATCGGCGGCGCATGCCGCCCACAACCGCAGGCTGCCGGGTTGCGGCAAAAACAAGGCGTGCCGCGGAAACCACCGCACTTGAGCCAAACGCGCTGCAACCGGTGGATTATCTCATTCCCCGCCTGCGGGCTTCTGCCGCGGCCAGAAATCCAGCCAGCCGTTAACGCTGGCACGGCAATCGCATGGGGGTCGGCGACCTCGGAATTCCGCGGCCCGCCGTGATGTTAACCGTATGAGTGAAGCGCATATGTGCAACGCAGCAGGACGGTAGCGAGCCGTCTTCAACGGTGTATATCCAATCGCCCGAGGCGAGGCCCGAACCCCTCCCC